>JACQEC010000102.1 GCA_016200765.1 Chloroflexota bacterium
GCCGCCATCAATCGCCAGCCGCCTGCTGTCCGCCTCGCCCCGCTCAACCAGATAGCGCGTGCCGTTCACCGTGTCGTCAACGTCCACCACACCCCATTGGCCGTTCAGCCGCCGCCGGTACGCGGTGCCATAGCCGGTGCTGCCGCCATAGTTCACGTCAAAGACCGCAAACCCTCGACTCGTCCAGTATTGGATGCGCAGGTTAAGGGTCGGCGATGTCGCGCCGGTCGGCCCCCCGTGCACTTTCACCAGCAGCGGCGGTTTCTCGCCGTCCGGCGCGACATAGTCGCGGTTCCTCGGGCGGTAGAGGAAGCCAAACGCCGTTTGCCCATGTTCAGTTGGGAATTCGACCGGTTCCGGGACAGAAACGTAACCCGCATCCACACGCGCATCGCTGGCGCGCCGCAGAACCTCCCACCGCCGCGTGGCCGTATCGAGGCGAACCACCGACGCCGGCTCCGTCGCAGAGCCGCCGATAAATACCGCTTGGTTAGCGGTGGCATGCAGACTGCTGATCTCGGAAAACGGAATGTCAATCGTCTCGAGCGTAAGCAGTTCCGTGTCGAGGCGGGCCAGTCTATCCACTCCGCGTTGCCGATAGGTGCAGAGGAGATAGCGCGCCGACTCGAACGCATAGGTAGACCGCCCGAAACTCCATTGCGGCTCGCCAAACTCAGCCGCCATCTCGCAGAGCGATTCGGATCGCCCGTCCCGCCAGCGGTACAGATTCCACCAACCGGAGCGGTCGGACACGAAGTACAGCGTCCCGTCGGGCGACCACTGCGGCTGAAAGATAGACTCGTCACCCCCGCCCGCGACGCGCGTTGCATTCCGCAGTGAGCCATCATCGGCGAACTCCGCGACCCACAACTCGTTGCCATCCCACGGCATGTGTGGGTGGTTCCACGTCAGCCAGGCGAGGCGCATGCCATCGAGGTTAAGGCTCGGCGTGGAGTAAAAGTCGTTGCCGCCAACCAGTACCGTTCCCCCAAGTTCGTCGCCTTCCAGATCAACGCTGGCGATGGTGTTCACCGCCTCGCGCCCCGCGACCGTGTGGTCTTCGCGGACAGCAATCAGCCGCCCGCGTCGCCGGTCAATCACGCCGTCTGCGTAGCGCAGGTCAATCGGCGGGGTAAGCGGCTGGGGCGCCGCGCCGCGATCCTGACGGTGCAGACGCTGGTCAGCGAAGTTGGAGAAATAGACCGTGCCCCCTTCAACCGCGAACGCGCCGCCGCCGTATTCATGCACGCGGGTGCGCGCGTTGAACGGTGGCCGGTTCACGTCCTGCTGTTGGCCGTCGGGCGTGCGGCGCACGATGACGTTACGCCCACCTTCCTCCGGGCGCTGCTCGATCCAGTAGATGCCGTCGCCATCCAGCGCGATCTGCAGTAACGCGACCGACCGGGCCACGATCAGGTCGGATGTAATCGGCGATTTCCACGAGCCGTACGGTGCAATAGTTGGTTGAGTCATCTGTTCAGGTCTTTCTATAAGCGCTCAACGAGCCTTACGTTCTATCCATGAAGTCCAGGATGTGGCGTGCCAATTCCTCGCCCGCTTCCTCCTGAACATAGTGGCCGGCGCCCTTGATCAGGATCGGCCCCTCGGCGTTGGGGATGAGTTGGATGAAGCCCTCGGCGACAGACGGCGGGAAGACGCGGTCGCTATCGCTGAACATGACGAGCGTCGGCTTGTTCCAGCGGCTCAGCGCGTCGCGTGTTTCGATCATCTCCGGCCCGCCCGGGTCGGCGGGTGATTGCGGGATCATCAGCGGGAAGCGGCGCGCGCCCGCTTTCGACTCGCGGTTGGGGAACGGCGCGTCGTAACCGCGTGCGACCTCATCCGACAGCGGGCCGCTCACCGGGGCGCGGCGCATCATCTCGCCAATCGAACCTTCGAGGATCTTCTGCGAGCGCTCAATCCAGATTCGTAGGCCGCGCGTGAATGACGCCTCAGCACCGGAGAGTAAGCCGGTGTTGAGGATGACCAGCCGCGCGATACGCTCTGGGTGCCGCGTAGCGAAATGCAAGCCGAGCGGCCCGCCCCAATCCTGCATCACCAGCGTGATGCGGTTGAGGTCGAGCGCGCGCGCGAACGCTTCCAGATTCGCAAAGTGATGCGCGAAGGTATAGTAAGCGTCGTCAGTCGGCTTGTCCGACTTGCCGAACCCGATATAGTCGGGCGCAACGGCGCGGTGCTTCGCGGCAATCGGCGTGATCATCTTGCGATACAGAAACGACCACGTCGGCTCGCCGTGCAGCATCAGCACCGGATCGCCCTGTCCCTCGTCCACAGTGTGCATCCGCAGACCATCAAGGTCGAGGGTGTGCGGCGCAAACGGATAATCCGGCAGGTCGCGGAATCGTTCTTCCGGCGTGCGGTAGATGTCCATAGCCCTCCAAATCAATGCGCGCATTATACAAGCAGCATGGCGCGCGACGCAAGGCGCGCAGAAAATCGCGCTTGCAACTTGGACCTTTTCGATTTACACTTGCGCGGCGACGAAACATCGTTGCGCGTTAAGCGTTGCGCGTCGGTCGCTGGCGGAACGCGATATCGGTTGTAGGGGCGAAGCAGCGCGCGCGAATCGCCGCGTGAACGAGCAAGTCACTGGCGCGCGGCTTCGCCCTTGCCCCTACCGCCACGAAATAGCACAACCCAATCGAGGGAGACGATATGGCACAATCACTGAAACTCAATTTCGGCGAGGCCAAGGTTCCGGCGCACCCGCAATGGTTCGAGGGCGAGGTGCTCCAACAGGCTTTGGTGCCTGCCGACAGCGGGCGCGAGTTGGAGGTGCTGGCTGTCTGGTTTGTGAACCACGGGCGCACGCGGCCACACATTCATTCGGTGGACCAACTTCTGGTGGTGGTCGAGGGGCTGTGTATTGTGGCGACGCAGACAGAGCGCAAGGTGATCGGCGTCGGCGAGCAGGCGCTCATCCCCAAAGGCGAGTGGCACTGGCACGGCGCGGCCACCGGCGAGACGCTGTGCCATCTCTCGATCAAGCGGCCCGGCCCGACCGACTGGGATCAGCCGCTGTTGAATTTCATGTCAAAACTGGGTGTTACGTTTCCTCAAACTGAAATCGGCAGTGACCCGATTGTCGTGCGCGATTTCGCGCAAGCCGTTGAAGGCATGGGCTATCAGTTTCTGCTCACCTACGACCACGTGCTGGGCGCAAACCCAGACCGCCCCGGCGGGTGGAGCGGCCCCTACACCTACAAGCACTCGTTCCATGAGATATTTGTTTTGTATGGCTATCTGGCCGGGCTGACACAGCGCATCGAACTGGTGACTGGCATCTTGATCCTCCCACAACGCCAGACCGTTCTTGTGGCGAAGCAAGCCGCCGAGATAGACGTGCTGAGCCGCGGCCGCCTGCGGTTGGGCATCGGCATCGGGTGGAACGCGGTCGAGTACGAAGCGCTCGGCATGAACTTTCACGACCGCGGGCGGCGCGCGGAAGAACAGGTCGCCCTGCTGAGGAGACTCTGGACGGAAGAATTGGTGACGTTTGAGGGGCGCTGGCACCGGGTCACCGATGCCGGGCTGAACCCGCCGCCGGTACAGCGGCCCATCCCGATTCTGATGGGCGGTTACGCGGAGCCCGTGCTGAAGCGTGTCGCGCGCCTGGCGGACGGTTGGATCGCGCTGGGCAACCCGGTCAACAATAAACCGCAGATTGAGCGGTTACGACAATACACCCGCGAGGCCGGACGGTCTGTGGACAGCGTCCGCATCATCGGCGGGCTAAGCCTGCGTCAAACCACACCCGACGGCTGGCGCCCGACGCTGGCCGCATGGGAAGACGCCGGCGCGCACGAGGTCACCGTGAACACGATGGGTGCAGGCTTCAAGACGCCCGACGAGCACATCGAGGCGATCCGGCGCGTGAAGAACCTGTGATCCGATCAGCCCGTTCCAAACCGTCCAAGCGCATCTTGCCACGCCGCGCTGGGACGCGGCTCATAGACCTGCTGTTCAAACGACGCGCCGACGATGTGGCGGCCGCTGGCAATATCGGGTAGTTGGCCTCCGGCGATGGCTTGCAACATGATATTGCCAATGGCTGTCGCCTCAACCGGCCCGGCCACGACCGGCCGCTCGCACGCGTCGGCGGTGAACTGACAGAGCATCCGATTCAGGCTGCCCCCGCCGACAATTCGAATCGTATCCAGCCGCCGGGCCAACAGCATCTCCAGATCGTCGAGCACTCGGCGATACTTCAGCGCAAGACTCTCCAGACAACAGCGCACGACCGCGCCCGCATCCTCCGGCTGTGGCTGGCCGGTGCGCTGGCAATACGTACGGATGGCCTGTGGCATGTCGCCTCGCCCCGAAAACGCCGCATCATCAGGCTCAATCAAACTGCGCAGAGGCTTGGCTTCGTCGGCCAGCGTCATCAACTGCTCGATGCTATGGACGCGCCCCTCGCGTTGCCACTGGCGCTGGCATTCCTGAATGAGCCACAACCCGTTGACGTTCTTGAGCAGGCGCACCGTGCCGCCCACGCCCCCCTCATTGGTAAAGTTGAGCCGCATCACCTGATCGTTAATCATCGGCTCCGCTATCTCGACCCCGATCAGGCTCCAGGTGCCACTGCTGATATAGGCGCTGTGCTCATCCAGCCCCGGCACGGCGGCGACCGCGCTGGCGGTGTCGTGTGTGCCCGGCGCAACCACGTGCACGGTCTGCCGCAGACCGGCCTCTTGCATCACGTCCGCCTGTAATTCGCCCAGATTCGTTCCCGGCGGAACAATCGGCGGAAGGATGCGCGCGGGTAAGCCAAGCGCGGCCAGCAAGTCAGTCGCCCAGCGCCGCTCGCGCGCGTGCATCATCTGGCTGGTGCTGGCAATCGTGTACTCCGATGCCATGCGGCCGGTCAGCCAGTAATTGAACAGGTCAGGCAGCATCAGCAGGGTCTCGGCCGTTCTCAACTGCGGATCGTCCGACAGCTTCAGGCTGTACAGTTGATAGAGCGTGTTGATGGGAATGGTCTGGATGCCCGTCTGCGCGAACACCTCTTCTCGGCCAACACGCTCAAACACCCGCTCCATCATGCCGTCGCTGTACCGGTCGCGGTAGTGATATGGGTTGCCCAGCAGGTGGTTCGCGCCGTCCAGCAGAGCAAAGTCCACCCCCCACGCATCTACCCCAAGGCTCACCAGCGGCGCCGGAAATTGCAACGCGTAGCGGGCCAGCCCTCGCTGTATCTCCGTCCACAAGTATAGGACATCGGTGTGCTGGCGGCCCAACACGCTGACCGGCGCATTTCCGAACCGGTGAATCTCCGTCAGCGTGACGCGGTCATCCGCCCATTGGCCCAACATCACGCGCCCGCTCGACGCGCCAAGATCAACGGCAAGGTAGTGTTTGGGACTCATCTAGTGATTCCGCCCACCACGCGCTGATCGAATCCATGTTCGCCGCGACTGGCTTACCATCGTTAGGAACCGCCGCGCGGCGCCCACACGATGACCGCCGCGCCGAGCACGCACAGTGTGGCTCCGAGCCAATCAAAGCGGTCCGGCACACGTCCATCAACCCACCAACCCCACAACGTTGCGGCGATGATAAATATCCCGCCATAGGCCGCAAAAGCGCGGCCAAAGGTCAACGACTGAGCCGTCTGGATCATGCCATACAGGAATAGCGCCACTATGCCGAGCACCGCCCACAGCCTCGCTTTGCCTTCGCGCTGCCATTGCCAGATCAGATAAGCGCCTCCGAGTTCGCAGAGGGCCGCTAACACAAACAGAGCGACGGTTTTGAGGATCGCTAGCATGGTCTCTCCTGAATCGGCACAACCCTACCCGATACTTGAAACTGTTTCTACGCATCACGCCTGATGGCAAATGAATAGTCACCGGCGCCGATTTCACAAACCACGCCGCCGCGTGACCGCCGCACCCACGCTATTCCCACCGCCCGCGCCAGCGGTAGGCCGCTCTCGCGGATGCGCCCGGCGGACGCCGCGGGCAAGTGAACCGTGGCGCGCGTGTTAGCCGGGATAACCACATGCAGGCTAATCTGATCGGGCGCGACACGCCATTCGCTGGCGATGCGCCCATGCATCGAGTCATAGGCCGCGCTGACCCAGGTCAGTTCGCGGTTAGAGACGACGATGCGCGGACGGACGACGATATGCTCATAACCTGCGCCGTCCGCCGCAACGTCAATCCCGCCCAGGTAGCGGAACAACCACTCGCCCACGGAGCCAAGAGCGAAATGGTTGAATGAATTCATCTCCGGCCCCGCGCGGTCGCCGTCCCAACGTTCCCAGATCGTTGTCGCGCCCTTCGCGATCATATATCCCCACGATGGGTAGTCACGTTGGAGCAGAACACGGTACGCCACATCGTCATAACCGGCTTCGCTTAACGCCGGAAGAAGGTACTGCGTTCCCGCGAAACCGGTCGAGAGATGCCCGCCCCGCCGCCGGATATCTCGCACGAGATCGCGCGCGACCGAATCCCTCTCGGCGCCGGGCGCGATGCCGGTCACCAGCGCGATGGCGTTGATCGTCTGGGTCGCGCCGCGATACCGCCCGCCGCGCAGGTAACGCTCGTTGAAGGCGCGGCGCACTTTGGCCGCGATGCGCTCATACCGCTTGACATCGCTGTCGCGCCCGCACACGCCCGCGGCTTCCGCGACAATCCGCGCGGACTGGTAAAAGAACAACGTGGCGAGCATGGTCTTATCGGTCTGGCTGTCAGCCGGAACCCAATCCCCGTAGTCGTTGCCCCGCCGGTTCACCCACAAGCCGTCCGGGCTGTTGGCGTTCAGGTAATCCACGTAGCGCGCCATCGCATTGAAGTGGCGTTGCAGGATACGCACATCGCCGTAGCATTGGTAGAGCGTCCACGGCACGATTACGATGGCGTCCATCCACGCCGGCGCCCCGGCGCGCGGTAGTGCCGCGAGATATGGCGCAACATCGGCCAACGCGCCATCGGGGGTCTGGGTATCCGCCATGTCGCGCGCGAATTTGGAAAGAAACGCCGCCATATCCATATTCGTACAGGCCGTGCGCGAAAACACCAGCGCGTCACCCAGCCAGCCCATCCGCTCATCGCGCTGAGGGCAATCGGTCGGAACGCTGTGCAAGTTACCGCGCTGGCCGCGAATGATGTTGCTCTGCAATTGCGTGACGAGCTCGCTGGATGTGGTCAGGGTCGCCGTCTGGCGCGCGTCGTTGTGAAAGACCAGCGCCGTCAGCGCGTCCGCAGGCGGAGTGCCCGCATAGCCTGTCATCTCGACGAAACGAAAGCCGTGGTACGTGAAGTGTGGGGTAAATGTTTCGCCTGCCGGGTCGCCGCCCAGGATATAGGTGTCGGTAGCCCGTGCGTTGCGCAAGTTGTCGGTGTAGAGCGATCCATCAGGAGCAAGCACTTCGGCATGACGCAGGCGTATCGTTGTACCTGCCGGCCCGGTCACACGCAAACGGCAAAATCCGGCGACGTTCTGACCGAAGTCGTACACGGCGACGCCCGGCTGTGGCTGTGTGACCGCAACCGGCGCGAGTTCTTCGGTGATGCGGATTGGCGGCTCGCGCTGGGCGTTGCGCTCGATGCCGGGGTCGGCGAAGCGCTCAACCGGATTCCATCCGGAAGCGTCGAAGCCGGGCTGATCCCAGCCGGCTATCTCAAGACGCGCGTCGTAGAATTCGCCCTCATACAGACCGGAGGAGCGGATCGGGCCGGTGCGCCCGCGCCACGACCCATCGGACACAATGCGCTGGGTGGTCCCGTTCGCAAACTCGATCTCGCATTGCAACAGCAGGCGCGGGGGCGGTTCGCCAAAGTGACCGCGAGTCATCTGCCACGTCAGCGCGCCGCAGTACCAGCCCTCGCCAAGCACGGCGCCGAGCGCGTTTTCGCCCATGCGCAAATGCTCGGTCACGTCGTAGGTCTGCACCAGCACCCGGCGGCGGTAGTCCGTCCAGCCCGGCGTCAACAGTTGATCGCCGACCCGCCGGCCGTTGAGGTGTAGTTCATAAAGGCCCAGCGCGGTGACATAGATGCGCGCGTGGGTCGGCGCTTGCGCCAGCCTAAACGGCTTGCGCAGATAGGCGCACGGCGGCGGTAGGGTGTCTGCGCGCAAGCCGATCCACTCGGCCGTCCAATCGTCAGAGCCAAGCAGACCCATCTCCCACCCCTGGGGCGCGCTCCACGGCGAGGCTCGGTCATTCGCATCCCACGCGCGCACCTTCCAGTAGGTGCGCTGGCGGGAGCGCAGTGGCTTGCCCGCGTATGGCACCTGCGCGCTCTGGTTGGACAGCACCTTGCCACTGCTCCACAGGTCGCCGCGCCCGCGCGCCAATCGCTCAAGTGAAGATGCGACCACAACTTGATACGCCGACTGCCGCGCGCCGCGCCGAGAGTCGGCGATGAGCCACGATAGCCGCGGCTGGGGTTCATCAAGCCCCAGCGGCATAACGAGGTATTCACAGCGCAGGTCATACGGCGCCTGTGGTTGGCGCGGCGATTTCAGCATTGGCGATCCCTCACCGAACATACGCGGCGGCGACCCCGCCATCCACGGTCAGGGCCGCGCCGGTGGTCCGGCTGGCGCGCGGCCCGGCCAGAAAACTGATCGCCTCCGCGATGTGCTCCGGATAGACGTTGACCTTTAGCGTGGTGCGCTGGCGGTAGAACTCGTCCAGTTCTTCCGGCTTGATGCCATAACCCGCCGCGCGCGCCTGCCGCCAACCGCTGTCCCAGATGCCACTGCCTTGCAGGACCGCATCCGGCAACACGGTATTCACCCGTATGCCCTCTGCCC
>JACQEC010000103.1 GCA_016200765.1 Chloroflexota bacterium
ACCGTGGGCGGGTATATCTCTGCGCTGTTGGTGCGCAACGCCGGCTGGTCGTTCTTTGTCGCGCTGCCGGTGGCGGCGTTGGGCGCGGGCGTGGTCGGGCTGTTGTTCGGCCTGCCGTCTTTGCGCGTCAAAGGGTTTTACTTGCTGATGGCGACGCTGGCCGCGCAGATGGTGATCCCATGGTTCGCGCGCCGGGCGTTCCCGGAGGTGCTGAACCGCACACAGGGGCTGAACGTCCCGCCGCCGGAATTGTTCGGGTTTGAATTTATCGGCCCAACACGCTATATTTATATTACGCTCACGGTGCTTCTGATCTCTACCGTGCTGGCGCACAACATCGCCCGCTCGCGGCTGGGCCGGGCGTTTGTGGCGGTGCGCGATAACGCCATTGCCGCCGAGATTATGGGCATTGACCCGTTCCGCTTCAAGTTGCAGGCGTTCTTTCTGGCGGCGGTCTATGCGGGCGCGGCCGGCGCGCTCTGGGCGCACAATCTGCGGCATATCAACTCGGAGACATTCAATCTGGAAACATCCGTGTTTCTGCTGGGCATGTTGGTGGTGGGGGGATTAGGGACCAACTTAGGACCGATTTTCGGCACGATTGCGGTACAGTTCTTGAATGAAGGGGCAACGGTGCTTGGCCCCTTCATCGCCCAACAAGCGCCGGCCGTGGGCACGAGCGCGGTAGTCGCTCTGCGGCCGCTGTTCTTTGGCGTGGCGTTGATGCTGTTCCTGATTCTGGAGCCGCGCGGGTTGGCCCGCCGCTGGCAGTTGATCAAGGCCGGTTGGCGGCTGCGCCCGTTTGCTCGCTGACCGCGTTAGCGCGTGAACGCGAAACTCGTAACGCTGATCTGGTTGGCGCGATGCCGAGAATCCATGGAAAGGAGGCATAGGTACAGCGGTCACCAGCCCTATTCGCCCGTCAAATGGACCAACGCCGATGTCAGGCAAACCACGTCTCACTGAAGTTTCACAGGAGGAGAACACCAATGCGTAAACATTCTCTAATCATCTTGTTCGCCGTGATGTTGATCGCGCTGCTGCTGGGCGGCTGCGCGTCTGCGGTGACGCCCGCCGCGACAACGGCACCGGCGCCTGTCAAGCCGAACTTGACCGGCAAAACAATTAAAGTTTACGGTATGACCGACCTTTCCGGCCCTACCGCTACGACCACCGCCTCCGTAGCGGCCGGCGCCAAGGACATGATTGCCTATATCAACGAAACCGGCGGAATCTTCGGAGCCAAACTGGAGCTTCAGTTCGAGGACACCGCGCTCAAGGTAGATCAAGCCGTCGCCATCTTCGACCGCTGGACGAGCCAAGACAAGAACATCGTGATTGCGCTCATCTTCGGCACCCCCGAACAGCAGGCGCTCAAAGATCGGATTAAGCAGAGCAAAGTTCCCACCATGGGCGCTGGCCCGGACTTTGTGGCGCTGTATGGGGTGAAGGATGGCTGGCAGTTTGCCTCCGCGCCGCTCTGGGACGAGCAACTCTCTTACTTCATGGACTACGTGGTCGCTAACTGGGCCAGGATCAAACCGGCTAAGGCCGGGGACAAGGTCAAGCTGGCCTACCTGAGCTGGAGCACCGCTTTGGGGCAGGCCGCGCTGACCGATGCCAGCAAGGCGTACTTGAAGAATCTGGGGGTTGAGATTGTCTCGACTGAGCTGTATGAATCGAACCCCAAGGCCGACACGACGACGGCCATATTGAATGCGCAGGCGGCGGGCGCAAACGTGGTCTGGAATAACACCGCCGGCTTTGGCATTGCCAACCTGCTGAACGACATGAAGAAGCTAGGGGTGCGCGATCAGTTTGTGGTGGGGACCGCAATGTTAGGGATGGACATTGCGACGTATGCGTTCTTAGCGGACAAGGCTAACGCGGATGGGCTGTACGGGACGATGGCGTATGCGTGGTGGTCGGACGCAGACAATCCGGCGATCAAGCTGGCGAACGAGTTGGCGACCAAGTATAACACGCCGGCGAACCTGAAGAGTTTTGGGCGGATCATCGCGCAGGCGCAGTTGGACATCGCCAGGAAAGCCCTTGAGGACGCGATCTTGAAGGTCGGGTACGACAACTTGAACGGGCAGGCCGTGTACGACGCGCTGACGGCGTTGAAGGGATACAAGCCGCTCGGCGGGCTGACGACGGTGGACTTCACCGGCGGTGCGCGCGCGGGCCGGCAGTTGCAGATTCGGCAGATTCAGGGCGGGCCTGACAAGTTCGTGGTCATCAAGGACTTCGCCCTCGCGCCGGACTTCAGGCCGAAGTAGGCGCTCTGGGCATTGAGAGGTGGCGGCCGGGCACAGCCCGCTTCGGGGGTGCGCGCGTTGCGCTAACGCGGAACGCGCTCACGCGCAACGTCCCGACCGCCACTCTCTCTCTCGGGGACAGATTGGCTATTTGCAGGTTTTCATATTCCGTGTATGCTTTCTTTACGCAACGTTGAGGTCATCTATAGCAACGTCATCCTCGTGTTGCGAGGCGTTTCGCTGGATGTGCCGGACGGCCAGATCGTGTCCTTGCTGGGGGCTAACGGCGCCGGCAAGACGACGACCCTTAAAGCCATCTCCGGTCTGCTGCGCCGGGAAGACGGAAAGGTCGCGCGAGGCCGCATCGAGTTCAACGGCCGGCGCCTAGATCGGCTCGCGCCTGAAGATATCGCGCAGTTAGGTATCATTCAAGTCGCCGAGGGCCGACGGCTGTTCCGGCATTTGTCGGTTGAGGAAAACTTGATTGTCGGGGCGCTCGACCAGCGCCGGAACGGCACCACGTTCAAGCGGGGCTTGGAGCAAGTCTACGAATATTTTCCCGCCCTGCAGGCCCTGCGCAAGCGCACCAGCGGGTACTTGTCGGGCGGGGAACAGCAGATGTTGGTGATCGGGCGGGCGCTGATGGCCCACCCCAAGGTCATGCTGCTCGACGAGCCGTCGCTGGGTCTGGCGCCGATGAAGGTTGAGGAAATCTTCCGGATTATCCGCAAGATCAACGCCGAAGAGAAGATGTCCATCCTGCTGGTCGAGCAGAATACCCGTATTGCGTTGGAGATCGCATCCTACGCCTACGTCATGGAAACGGGACGGGTGGTGCTGGATGGGCTGGCGGCCCAGCTCCGCGAGAACGCCGACATCAAAGAGTTTTACCTTGGCCTCACCCGGCAGGGCGAGCGCAAGGCGTACCGGGACGTTAAGCATTATAAGCGGCGCAAGCGGTGGTTGGGCTAAGCTGTAGGGGCGGGTCTTGTGCCCGCCCTGTTATCCGAGAAAAGGGGGCAGGCACAGCCGTCATGATTTATGACGAAACGGTCGCATTGAGATTGGTCGAGATCGAAGACCTGCCTCTGCTGGCACAATGGCGCAACGCACAGCAGGGGCGCATGATGTTCTTCACACCCTTCATGGTTTCTCCGTCGGGTCAGTTGAAGTGGTACGAGCGCATCATGGGCGACCCGACGCAGATGCAGTTCACCATCATCCGCTTGGAGGACGCCGAGCCGATTGGCACCATTGGCTTGACGCGCCTTGACCAGCGCAATCAGGACGCGGAATTTGGCAACCTCATTATGAGCCCGGACATTAGCCGCCGCCAATGGGGCGTGCCGGCCGCCATTACGATGATTCGCTATGCGTTCCGGGACCTTAATCTCCATCGGATACACACCAGCCTGTATAGTTTCGACACAGAGGCGTTAGCGGACGCGGAGGCGATCGGCTTTCAGCGGGAGGCGGTCGCGCGCCGCGCGGCCTTTGTCAACGGCGCCTTCCATGACGTGATTCATATGGCGATCCTGCGGGATGAATGGCCTTACCTGATGCGCCCCGTCCAAAGTTAAACGTCGGCGCTCCACTTTAGCGGAGAGGGGAATCATCTATGATCGTAGGCAAGAAGGTCGCGCTCAGACCGATTGAGGACAAAGACTTGCCCCTGCTGGTCAAATGGCGCAACGACCCGCGGAGCCGCACCCGCTTTTACTCGACGGAGTTGATCGCTCTATCCGGCCAGAAGAAGTGGCTGGAAAATCTGCTCAACGACCCGACGCGCATCCAGTTCATGATAACGCGGCTGGAAGACGGCGTGACCATCGGAACGGTGGGCTTGATGCGGATAGATCACCGCAATCAGACCGTGCGGCCGGGGCCGTTTATTATGGACCCCGCGGAGCGCGGCGCGCAGTTGGGCGTTGAGGCCTTGCGCACGATTCTGCGCTATGCGTTCCGCGAACTGAACATGCAGCGCGCCTATGGCACCGTGTTCGACTTCAATCGCTCGGCGGCCATGGGTTTTGAGGCGATAGGCTTCAAGCGAGAGGGAGTCGCCCGCAAGTCGGTCTGGGTGGATGGCGAATGGCGGGATGCCATCTACATGGGCCTGCTGCGGGATGAGTGGGACGAAGAGAGGCTTGATCGGTTAGGAGGATTGGTCAGTGGGTGACGAAAACAAGGTTGAGGTCAGTGTCCTGATCCCGGTATTCAACGGCCGCCGGTTTCTGGATAAGTGTTTGCAATCGGTGCTGGATCAAGATTTTCCACGGGACCTGTATGAGATTGTCGCCGTGGACAACGCCTCGCGGGACGGCTCGGCGGATTATATTGCGGCGAACTACCCCGACGTGCGCTTGATTCGCAACGAGCGCAACTTTGGGCCGGATGCCGGTGTGGCGAAGGTGCTGCCCCTGCTGCGCGGCCGCTATTTTGCATACCTCAGTCAGGATATCGTCGTACAGCGTCACTGGCTGAAGGCCCTGTATGACGCGATGCAGCATGAGCCGCAGGCGCGCATGGCGGCCAGCAATATCTACTTTACCTGGTGGCCGGAATACAAGCCGGACGATCGCATCAACTTGCCCGAGCGCGCTTATGTGTGCGACCTGACCGGCTACGGCGTGCTGGACTATTATCCCGTGCCTCTCGCCGAGCAGCCGGAGGCGATTCAGGTGCTGGCGACGGAACTGGCGGCGGCTCTGGTAGACCTGCGGGTTGTTCAGGAAATGGGCTATCTGGTGGATGAAGACTTCTTCATGTACGGCGATGTCATTGACATGTGCCTGCGCATAAACTCGATGGGTTTCAAGGTGCTCTTCGTTCCGCGTTCCGTCGTCTTCAACGAAAGTGACTGGGTGCTGAAGTTCAACCGCCGCACGCTCAACAAAGCCCTGCGCTCCGCGCGCAACAACCTGCTGGCCTTCTGGAAGGTGTGTTATGATGTGGAGTTTCTGGCGCTCGTGCCCCGTCTGTTGATCGGCCATCTGCACCGCGGCGGCCAGCACGGCCTGTCGCGCTGGAAGAATATGCTTCTGCCCATCGCGGCGATTCCGATTGCGCTGTGGGGATTGTGGGCGGCTATCCTGCACATGCCCAAGACAGCGCCCAAGCGCAGGCT
>JACQEC010000050.1 GCA_016200765.1 Chloroflexota bacterium
CGCAGTGGCTTGCCCGCGTATGGCACCTGCGCGCTCTGGTTGGACAGCACCTTGCCACTGCTCCACAGGTCGCCGCGCCCGCGCGCCAATCGCTCCAGCGAAGACGCGACCGCAATTTGATACGCCGACTGCCGCGCGCCGCGCCGGGAGTCAGCGATGAGCCACGACAGGCGCGGCTGGGGTTCATCGAGCCCCAGCGGCCATACGAGGTACTCACAGCGCAAATCGTACGGGGCCAATGGTTCGCGCGGCGATTTCATCATTGGCGATCCCTCACCGAACATACGCGGCGGCGACTCCGCCATCAACGGTCAGGGCCGCGCCGGTGGTCCGGCTGGCGCGCGGCCCGGCCAGAAAACTGATCGCCTCCGCGATGTGCTCCGGATAGACGTTGACCTTGAGCGTGGTGCGCTGGCGATAGAACTCGTCCAGTTCTTCCGGCTTGATGCCATAACCCGCCGCGCGCGCCTGCCGCCAACCGCTGTCCCAGATGCCACTGCCTTGCAGGACCGCATCCGGCAACACGGTATTCACCCGTATGCCCTCTGCCCCGCCCTCCTCGGCGAGACAGCGGGCCAGGTGCAGTTCCGCCGCCTTGGCCGCGCTGTACGCCGCGGCGTTCTTCCCCGCCGCGAGGCTGTTCTTGCTGGCGACGAACACCAGACTGCCGCCCATTTTCTGTTGCTTCCATAGCCGGAACGCCTCGCGGCTGACCAGAAAGTAGCCTTTGGCGAGGATGTCCATCGTGCGATTCCAATCTGCCAGCGTCGTATCCTGTATCGCCGCGCTCGTGGCAATACCCGCGTTGCTGACCACAACGTCTATTCCGCCATAGGTCAGGCAAACCTGTTCAAACGCCGCGGCGACCGACTGCTCGTCCGTCACGTCGCACCGCGCCGCCATGCCGCGCCGCAACCCGTATTGCTGAACCAATTCATCGGCGACCTGTTGTGCGCCGTCACCGTTGATGTCCAGGATGGCGACATGCGCGCCGTCCTGCGCCAGCCGCCGCGCCGTGGCGCGGCCAATGCCGCTGGCGCCTCCGGTTACAACCGCCACGCGGCCGGCCAACTCGCGGGGCGCAGGCCGCAGGCTCAATTTATAGAGTTCCAGCGGCCAGTATTCAATCTGGTACGACTCTTCCGCGGTCAGGCTGGTGAAGCCGCCCACGCTCCGACTGCCGGTCATCACGCTGATGGCGCGCCGGTAGAGCTGGCGGCTGACATCCGCGCTGTGCGCGTCCGGGCCGCTGGTGATCAGCCCCAGGCCGCGAATCAATATGACGCGCGGGAAAGGGTTGCTCATCCGGTCGCCGGGCTGGCTGAATTGCTCGAAGTACCGCCGGTAATCGTCGGCGTATGTGTTGACCGCGGCCAGCAGGGTAGGCGCTAGACCCGCCGCTTCGTTCAGCGGCCGATCCAACCAGAGCGGCAGTCGCTTGGTGTGCACGAGATGGTCCGGGCACGCGGCCCCGGCCTGACAATCCGCACCAGCGTTTTCGCTGGACAGAAACGTCAACACCTCATCGCTGTCGTCCACCTGCAAGATCGCCGGACGGGACTGCGACAGCGCGCCGCGCAGGGCCGGCAACAGCCCGCCGAGAAGCGCCCTCTGCGAGGCGGGCGCAAGGCCCGCCCCTGCCGGCGACGCGACAACGGTACGCCGGTTGGCGTGATGCTGGATGAAATCTTCGGCTTCTTGTATCACACGGATCGTGTTCGCGTAGCACGATTTGCTCGAGTCGCCCCACGTGAGCAGGCCGTGCTTGCCCATCACCACCAACTCGCACCCCGGCCTGTCGCGCAGACCGTCGCCTATCCATTTGCTAAGCGTGAATCCGGGGCGCGCGTAATCAACCCACAGCGCGCGGTCGCCCCACAGTTGTTGGCAAAGCGCGCGGCCGTCCGGCGCGCACGCCAGCGTGATGATCGCGTCGGGGTGGGTGTGGTCAACGTGGCGCGCCAGCGTGAAGGCGTGCAGTAACGTCTCGATAGACTGGCGGGGGCGGTCGGAGGCAAACACGCAGTGCGACAGGTAAGCCACCATCTCCTCGTCACTCATCGCCGCGCGTGACACCAGCGGCAACACATCGGCCAGCCGCAGACCGGCGAATCCGGTCTCGCTGATACCCGCGAGGTCACTGCCCGATCCTTTGACCCACAACACCTCGACGGGGCGGCCCAGATGATCCGTCTCCGTGCGCTTGACGCTCGTGTTGCCGCCATAAATATTCACGACACTGCGATCTTGGCCCAGCAGGTGACTGCGATAGATCAGGCCATCGAGGTCCGGAGTGCGATTCGCGGCTTCCCAGAGATAGGTTGGCATAATTTGTAGGGGCGAAGCAGTCTATCATTCACCGCAAAGGCCGCAGAGATTTGCAATGCCAAATTTTAGATTGTTGATTCGAGAAGTGCAATCAACAATCTAAAATCTGAAATCAAAAATGGATTCGGCGCGCTCGGCGGTGAACCTATCGCATGGCTTCGCCCGTGCTCCAGTCTTTTATTGATAGCCGCCTTTGGGCACGGCCACGCCGCGTTCGGCGCGAATACGTGCCTCGTAGCCGCTCGACCGATACGCGGCGATGGGGTCAGGCGGCACGCCCATCTCCTCGCGCACCTGCGCCAGCAGGGGGCGCACGTCAATTCGGTAGGCGTCGCTGACGATGCGGTGCGCGCCTAGCACGTCGCCCTCGGCCTGCGCCGCGGCCAATCGCTCGCGCGGCACCAGCAGGGCCTTGGCGTAGGCCTCCTGGCAGTTCAGCACCGAGTAGATCATCGCCTCAACTTTGCCTTCGACGTTGTGGCTCTGATCAATCATGAACGCGACGTTACGAGCGGTTGAGCGCGCCGGCTCCGCGCGGCTCACCGCCGCGGCCGCCAACTCGCTGTAGATGAGAAATAGCTCATACGGGTTCGCGCTCCCCACGATCAGATCGTCGTCTGCGTACTTGCGGCTGTTGAAATGAAAGCCGCCCAGCCGCCCTTCGTCGAGCAGGACGGCCACAATTTGCTCGATGTTGACGCCCTGCGCGTGGTGCCCCAAATCCACCAGCACCTGCGCTTGCGCCCCCAGTTTCAGGCACAGCAGGTATGCCGTTCCCCAGTCGGGCAGGTCGGTGCTGTAAAACGCCGGCTCGAAAAACTTGTATTCAATCAACATCCGTGAACCCGCGGGCAGATGCGCGTACACAGCGCGCAGTCCTTCCTCGAACCGCCGTTTGCGCGCTCCCAGCTGGTCTTGCCCCGCGTAGTTCGTGCCATCGGCAAACCAGAGGCTAAGGACGCGGCTGTCCACCTTGCGCATGATCTCACAGCACTCCATCAAATGGTCGAGCGCCTGCTCGCGCACCGCCGGATCAGGGTTGCCTAGTGAGCCGAGCCGGTAGATGTCGTCCTGAAAGACGTTAGGGTTGATCGCGCCAATGCGAATACCCTGCGACTCCGCGTACTGGCGCACGGCGCCGAAGTCGCCGTCGGCTGGCTTGTCCCACGGGATGTGGAGCGCGACGGATGGCGCGATGCCGGTCAAGCGGTGAACCATCGCCGCGTCGTCCAGTTTCTGCTGAACGGTCGTGGCCGCGCCCGGCCAGCCAAACGCCTTAAAGCGCGTGCCGCTGTTCGCATAACCCCAACTCGGTGTTTCGATCTGCTGTTGCTTCAGCGCAACCTTGACCGCGTCAACGTCCACGCCCGCGTTTTCCAACATCGCCACCAAGCCATCTGCCATCGCGCGCTGGTTCGCCATCAGCATTCGCTCCTTCGCTCGCTTGACAATCGGCCATCGCGCCCTATTATATGGACATCACGCAAAGGATTCAAACGATGAACAACTCCTTCCGGCAGGGCGCGCGGGTCTGGTACATTCCCGATGGCTACCTGCCCACCCCAACCGGCGAGCCGGGCGCGCTGATCAGCCACGAGGCGGTCTGCCTGCTCAACGTCACTCGCCAGACAGCGAACGTCACGCTGACCGTCTTCTTTGAAGACCGCGAGCCTATCCGCGACATCCGCTTCACGCTGGGCGCCGAGCGCACGTGGCATGTGCGGCTGGACAAGCCCGAGGCGCTGGGCGGGGTTGAGATACCACGCGGCGTGCCCTATGCCCTGCGGGTAGAGTGCGACGTGCCCGTCATCGTTCAGCACTCGCGCATGGACGTGAGCCAGCCCAGCCTCGCGCTGTTCACCACGATGGGCTGGCCGGGAGAGTGAGGGATATGTCATCGCAAGCCTTTGATGTGGCTATCGTCGGCGGCGGGATTGTCGGCCTCGCGACGGCGCTGGCGCTGGTCGAGCGCCGGCCCTCACTGCGGCTCACCCTGCTGGAAAAGGAGCAAGCCGTTGCGTCCCACCAAACCGGCCATAACAGCGGCGTGATCCACTCGGGCATCTACTACAAGCCGGGCTCTCTGAAGGCGCGGCTCTGTGTGGCAGGGGCGCGGCAAATGCGCGCCTTCTGCGATGCGCATGGCATTCGCTACGAGACCTGCGGGAAGGTCATCGTCGCCACCCACCCGGACGAACTGCCCCGGCTGAACATCCTCCACGAGCGCGCGCAAGCCAACGGCGTGCCGGGCGTCACGCAGATTGGGCCGGAGCGACTGCGCGAACTTGAACCGGAGGCCGCCGGACTCTGCGCCCTGCACTCGCCGCACACGGCCATCGTGGACTATCGCGAGGTCGCCGCGGCACTGCGCCGCGAGATCGAACAGCGGCGACATCGCCGCCCGCTTTCTCATCAACTGCGCCGGCCTCTATTCAGATACGGTTGCGCGTATGATGGGGCTGGCCGCGGAGGTGCGCATCGTGCCGTTCCGCGGCGAATACTACATGCTCAAGCCGGAGCGCGCCTCCCTCGTCAACGGCCTCATCTACCCGGTGCCCGACCCGCGCTTCCCGTTTCTCGGCGTGCACTTTACGCGCACCGTCCACTATTGGCGCACCGGCCTCGGCGAGTTCTATCGCTCGTTCAGCAAGGCGGCCTTTGTGCGCTCCTTGCAACGGCTCGTCCCGGCCGTCACCGAAGCCGACGCCGAACGCGGGGGCGCGGGTGTGCGCGCGCAAGCGATAAACCCCAAGGGCGATCTGGTGGACGATTTCAGCTGGGCGCGAACAGCCAACTCTCTGCACGTGCTGAACGCGGTCTCTCCGGCCGCGACCGCCAGCCTCGCCATCGGCGAATACATCGCGGCGCAGGCGAGCGTGTGACCTCCCTCCGATGGGTTCAGGATTCTATGTTATACTCTCCCGCATACCCACCGAAAGGATAGTGTATGATTCAACCAGGCGCGGAGCGCGTCATCGCCAACGTGGAGCAGGTGATCGTTGGTAAGCGCTCCGTGATAGAATTGATCGTGATCGCGCTTCTGTGCGAGGGGCACGTCCTCATCGAAGATGTGCCCGGTATCGGTAAGACGACCCTCGCCAAAGCCATCGCCAGGTCCTCCGGTTGTACCTTCCGCCGTATCCAGTTCACCCCCGACCTCCTCCCCTCCGACGTCACCGGCATTTCCTATTTTAATCAGAAAGTATCAGAGTTTGAGTTCCGCGCCGGCCCCATCCTTTCGCAGGTCGTGCTCGCCGACGAGATCAACCGCGCCACCCCGCGCACACAGTCGGCTTTGCTGGAGGCGATGGAAGAGCGACAGGTCACGGTGGACGGCGAGACACGCCTCGTCCCGCGCCCGTTTATCGTGCTCGCGACCCAGAACCCTATCGAACTGGAAGGCACGTTCCCCCTGCCTGAAGCGCAGGTTGACCGCTTTCTCCTGCAAGTGCAACTGGGCTATCCCAACGCTGGCGAAGAAAGCCAGATGGTGCAACGGTTCGAACAGCGCAGCCCGCTGGACACACTGGCTGGCGTGGTCACGTCCGAAGAACTGCTCGCCATGCAGGGCGAGGTGCGCCGCATCAGGGTCGAGGAATCGGTGCGCGACTATCTGGTGGCGATTGTGCGCGCCACCCGCGCGCATTCGGCGGTTGAGCTTGGGGCCAGCCCGCGCGGCTCGCTGGCCCTGCACCGCACCGCGCAAGCCGTGGCCGCCCTGCGCGGGCGCGATTTTGTGATCCCGGACGACGTGAAGTATATGGCTCCCTTCGTGCTGACCCACCGCATCATCATCAGCCCGCAGACCCGCCTGCGCGGGCGCACGGCGGGCGAGATCGTCAAAGAGGTCGTGAGCAGTGTGCCGGTGCCGGTGGAACGGTAACAGGTCGGCCTATGGCGAGCAACCCTTCTCCCGTCACGCCGCTGTCCAGCCGCCTGGTGCTCTCCGAGCGCGCGCGCTGGTGGCTGGAGCGCGCCGGAGAACAGCGCTCGGCCATGTTCAACGAGGCGTGGATTGGCCTCGTCATGCTCCTGCTGTTTATCGGTTTCGTCGTCCGCCAGAGCAACCTGCCCGCGCTGGCGGCTCTGCTGATGACGATCGTCGGCCTCTCGTGGCTGTGGAACCGCCTGGCGCTCGCATCGGTTGAATACGGGCGGCAATTTTCGGAAAGCCGCGCGTTCGCGGGAGAGATGATAGACCTCACGGTCAGCGTGACCAACCGCAAGTTCCTGCCGCTGGCGTGGCTGCACATCGAGGACCATGTGCCGCTCAAGCTTCCATTCGCCAACGCTCGCGTGACGCCCACCGCCCAACCCAAGGTCGGCGCGCTGACCCATCTGACCGCGACCCGCTGGTTCGAGCGCGTCAATTGGCGCTACCGCGTGGAGTGCAAGCATCGCGGCTTTTACTTTCTCGGCCCGGCGCGTCTGCGCTCCGGCGATATCTTCGGCCTCTTCACCAGCGCGCTGACGGTCGCCCCGCAGACACGGTTGATTGTCTACCCGCGCCTGATTGCGTTGAGCGAACTGGGCTTCCCCGGCAAGCACCCATTCGGCGGCCAGCGTGCCGTGCAGAACATCTTTGAGGACCCCTCACGCACCGTCGGCGTGCGCGATTATCATCCCGAAGACCCGTTCAAGCGTATTCACTGGAAGGCCAGCGCGCGGCGCAACCAACTGCAAGTGCGCGTGCTGGAGCCGGCCATCGTGCCGCATCTGGCAGTCTTTCTCAATGTGACCACCTTTGAGAAACACTGGCACGGCACCGACACCGCGCTCTTGGAGCGGACAATCAGTGTCGCCGCGTCTATCGCCGACCACGCCGTGCGCCAGAAGCTGGCGGTCGGCCTCATCGCCAACGGCAGTGTGCCACACTCTGACCAATCCATCAAGGTCATGCCCGGGCGCGCTCCCAATCAGTTGCTCAAGATTTTGGAAGCGCTCGCCGCGATCACGGGGTTCCCCACCGCTGACTTCAACCAGCTGTTGAGCGCGGAGTCGTCGCGGCTGGCGTGGGGCGCGACGATGGTCGTCGTAACATGCGTTGTTACCGAGAAACTGCTGGCGACGATGCTCCGCCTGCGCCACGCCGGGCGTCCGATGGCGCTGGTCTCGCTGGACAGCGAGTTCAAAGGCGATGACACCCTGAGCCTGTCGAAGGGTGTCGAAGGTATCCGCATCTACCACATTGACCCCGACAAGATTGACTTGGATGACCCGGGGGAATGGGACAAAGCCGAATGACCACCGCCACGGCCTGGTCGCAAATCTTGAACCCCCGCCGCGAACTGCTCATGTTATCGTCGGCGGCGATGGAAACCTGCTGGGCGTTTGCCATCTTTGAGATAGCCCTGCACGCCGGCGGCGCGGCCTCACACGGCGTGACCATCGGGTTGTATTTCTCGCTGTTGCTGTTTGCCATCTACGGGTCGCGCGCGGCGCTGAATGCGGCGCTGCCAATGGCGCGTCAGCGGTGGCTCACAGTGACGCTGGCGCTGGGGACGATTGTGCTGGCTATGCGCATCAGCATTTTCTCCAACTACGCGCCGCTCGACTTCGGCTGGCTGGGCCGCCTGCCCGGCGCGGTCGGCAACCTGTTCATCGCGGCCTCACCCGAATCCCTGCTTCTCATCATGGGGGTTTATGCGTGGTGGCGCGGCATGACGCTGGCGCAGGCCGCGCTGGACTTCGAGAGTGTGGGCTTCCGCTTCCGGCTGGGCGTTCTTCTGCTGGCGCTGATCGCGCTGATCAATACGTGGGTCGGGCGTGTTGACTTGAGCCCGCTCCTCTTCGCTTTTTTCTTCTTCGGGTTGATGGCCGTGGCTCTCGCCCGGCAGGAAGACCTTAGCGGTGCCGGAACGAGCGTTTCCCTGCCGCTTAAAGGGCCTTGGTTGGGGATTCTGGCGGGCTCGGCTCTGCTCGTGCTGGGGGTGGGACTGGCGCTGGCGGCGCTACTGACGCCCCAGAGCGTTCGCGCCATGTTTAACCTGCTTCAGCCGCTTGAGCCCATCTTGACGGTGCTGCTCTATCTGGTGTTGGTCGTCATGTCCGTGATTGTCGAGATGATCTATAATCTCATCAGCTACCTGCTGGTGACGTTTGGCAGCCGCAAGCAGAACCTGCCACCCCTTCAACTCGCCCCCCCGCCGCCGTTCCTTCAAGATCAGGATGCTAACCAGTTTAGCGACCTATTGGCCGCGTACTGGGATCCGATACGTATTGTCTGCGCGGTGATGTTGTTTGTAGGGGTGCTGTTACTGCTCGCATTTTCGCTTAACCGGATGCAGAGGCGGAACCGGCCCGGCGGCAACGAGACGCGCGAAAGCGTGCCGGTCGCCATCAAGTTTGACCCCCTCGGACGGCTTCGGCGGCTCTTCGCGCGCAACCCCGGCGAAGCGATGGATGACAGCATCGCCTCGATCCGGAAAATCTATGCGAACCTGACGCGGCTCGCGGCACAGCGCGGCTTCCCGCGCGGCGAGGCCGAGACGCCCTACGAGTACGTCAGCGATCTGCGCAGTGCGATACCCGCCGCGGAAAACGAAGAACGGTTGATTACCGAGGCGTATGTGCGCGTTCACTATGGCGAACACAACCCGTCGGATGAAGAAGTCGCACAGATACGGCAAGCGTGGGAACATGTCAAACACTGGAGCGAATCCAAATGACCCAATACATCTTTGTCACAGGCGGCGTCGTCTCGTCACTCGGCAAAGGGATAACCGCCGCGTCCATCGGCCGCATCCTCAAAGCGCGCGGGGTCACCGTCTCGATTCAGAAACTCGACCCGTATATCAACGTTGACCCCGGCACCCTGAACCCCTATGAGCACGGCGAGGTGTTCGTCACCGACGACGGCGCAGAAACCGATCTCGACCTCGGCCATTACGAACGCTTCACGGGCGAGAACATGGCCAAGGTCAACAATGTCACCACCGGCCAGATTTTCCAACAGGTGATTCTGCGCGAGCGGCGCGGCGACTATCTCGGCAAGACCATTCAGACGGTGCCGCATATCACCGCCGAGATCAAGCGGCGCATCGCCGCCGTGGGCATCGAGACCAATGCTCAGGTGGTGATTGTGGAGGTCGGCGGCACCGTCGGCGACATCGAAGGACAGCCGTTCATCGAAGCGATACGTCAACTGCGCGGCGAGATTGGCCGCGACAATGCTCTCTATGTCCACGTGACGCTTCTGCCCTATCTCTCGTCATCGTCCGAATTAAAGACCAAACCGACGCAACACTCCGTGCGCGACCTGCGCGCCCTCGGCATCCAACCCGATGTGATCGTTTGCCGCTCCGACCGCGCGGTGCCGGATAATGTCAAAGATAAGATTGCGTTGTTCTGCGACGTGGAGCGGCGCGCCGTGGTGCCGCTGGTGACGGCGCAGACGATTTACGAGGTGCCGCTGATGCTGGAGACTGCCGGGTTGGGAGCGTACATCGTCGAGCGGTTACATCTCCCCCAACAGGAGGCCGATCTGGATCAGTGGCGCGAGTTGGTTGAAGGGCTTAAACTCCGCAAGGAGAAGGTGAAGATCGCCGTTGTCGGCAAGTACGTCGAATTGCCCGATGCCTACACCAGCGTGCGCGAGGCGCTTGTCCACGCCGGGCTGTACCACGCGCGAGACCTGGACATCGAGTGGATCCAGTCTGAAGACCTTGAGCGCGACGACCCGGCCGAGCGCCTGAAATCCGCCGATGGCATCGTGGTGCCCGGCGGCTTCGGCTATCGCGGGATTGAGGGCAAGATTCAGGCCGCCCGCTACGCGCGGGAACATCGCGTGCCGTATCTCGGCCTCTGTCTCGGTCTGCAGGTCATGACGATTGAACTGGCCCGCCACGCGCTCGGCACCGACGACGTGAATTCAACCGAGTTCGACGAGCGCACCCAGCATCCGGTCATTGACCTGATGCCCGACCAGCGTAATACCGCGACTGCCTCCGTGAGGCTGGCATGGTCTTCAGCGGCCTTTCGCCCAACGGCAACCTGATTGAAATTGCCGAGCTGGCCGACCACCCGTTTATGGTCGGCAGCCAGTTCCACCCCGAACTGAAGTCGCGGCTCGACGACCCGCATCCGCTCTTCCGAGACTTTATCCGCGCCGCAGTCAACCGCACTCACCTCTCCGACGTTTCTGGGCGATAACCGGTTGCCCGTGACGATGAGCGGTTAGCGAACCGCTCTCAACCCGCTTCAGCGGGTTTTCTCTTCATAGCAGGCGGTTTCTAACCGCCTGCGTAACTTAGTCGCCGTCGTGGCGCGCGGGCTGGACGGGCGCCAGCACCCGCTGAGCGTTACGCGTTCACGCCCAACCTCCTCACCTCTCCGACGTTTCTGCGCTATACCCAGTAATCCCCGCAAGTTGGACAATTGATCGATTCATTTTCATGCGTATTGTTGCACTTGCATCAATTCGCATCTGCTGCTATACTTTGCCTCATCCGACGTAAGTCTGGCACCCATGACTACCCAATCCCCAACTCTTGAACTCCTGCGCAAGCATGGCCGCCGGGTGACGCCCCAGCGAGCCATGATTCTCACCGCGATTGAAGCGCACGACGCGCACGTGACCGCCGAGCAGATTTACGAGCGCGTGCGCGCCGCGCACCCGTATGTCAATCGCTCCACAGTCTACCGCACCCTGCAAATGCTCTGCCGCGATGGATTGGTGACGGTTACCGATCTGGGCGCCGGGAGCGTGCAATATGAACTGCACCGCGACCAGCCGCACCACCACATGGTCTGCCAGCAGTGTGGCACGGTTGCCGAGTTGGATCACACCTTGCTAGAGCCGCTGAAGGTCGTTTTAAAGCGGCGCTACGGGTTTAAGGCCGGCATCGAGCATTTTGCTATCTTTGGCCTCTGCGCGCGCTGTCAAGGTATCGTGAAGAAGGCCAAGCGGACTCCCGCGAAGCGCGCCGCGGCCGCAGGCGCGCACCGCTCATCATGACTCGTTGGCTGTCTGTTGCGCTGTGCGCGCTCGCAATCATAATGCTTGAAGCGTGCGGCGCGGCGGAGCCGCCAGTGTCATCTTCCACGCTGAACGTCGTCAGCACCGTGGCCCCGGTTGTCAATATCGTCTTTAACATCGGCGGCCGCCGTATCCGGTTGGTCGGCATCATCCCTGAAGGCTCCGACTCCCACACGTTCGAGCCGGCGCCGAGCGATGCGCTCCGGTTGTCGCGAGCTGACCTGCTGTTTTTCAACGGCCTCGACCTTGAAACGCCAACGCTCAAGCTGGCGCAAGCCAACCGCAAAGCGGGCGCGGAAATCATCCTGCTCGGCGAGCAGACCATCAAGCCCGACCAATACGTCTTCGACTTCAGCTTCCCGAAGGAGCAAGGGCACCCCAATCCGCACGTGTGGATGAACCCGCTGTACGCTCTGCGCTACGCCCAACTCGTGAAAGACGCGCTGTCGCGGCGCGATGCGCCGAACGCCGCGTACTATCAGGCGAATTACGATCGCTATCAGGCGCGCATTTCCGTGTTGGACGCCGCGATCATGAAAGCGGTGCAGAGCGTGCCCGAAACACAGCGCAAACTGCTGACCTACCACGACTCGTTTGCCTATTTCGCGGCGCGCTATCCCGTTACGGTCTTGGGCGCGATTCAGCCGGCGAGCTTTTCGGAGCCGTCGGCGAAAGAAGTTGCCGCACTGATTGAGCAGGTTCGGGCGGAGAAAGTGCCGGCCATCTTCGGCTCAGAGGTCTTCCCGAGCAAGGTGTTGGAGCAAATCGGACATGAGTCGGGCGCGCGCTATGTGGATACCCTGCGCGACGACGAACTGCCCGGCAAGCGCGGCGACCCGGTACACTCTTACATCGGCATGATGGCCGAGAACGTCAAGACGATGGTCGGCGCATTGGGCGGCGACCCCAAGCCGATGGAAGCCATTGACCCATCGAATATTCCGGGCCCGGATTCGGCTGTAGATCAGACCAAGTGATGTCGTCGCTGGCTTGAATTGACCCGCCTATGGCTCAACCCGTTGTCCAACTGCTGAACGTCACATTCGGCTATGGCACGGTGCCTGTGGTGGAGGACATCAGCCTGCACATGCACCGCGGCCAGTTTGCCGGTTTGGTCGGGCCTAGCGGCGCGGGCAAAACGACGCTCCTGCGCCTGGTGCTCGGCTCGCTCGCCCCCACGCGCGGCTCCGTCTTTGTCGAGGGGATGGACCTGAAAGGCAGGCCGTCGCCGTGCGTGGCCTACGTGCCGCAGGTGGAGACGATTGACTGGAACTTCCCGGTGACGGTCGAGCAGGTCGTGATGATGGGGCGTATCCGCCGCATGGGGTTCGTGCCGTGGCCCAGCCGCGCAGACCGGCGCGCCGCCCAGGCTATGCTTGAGCGGCTCGACATTCTGCCGATGGCCCGGCGGCACATCCGTGACCTGTCTGGCGGCCAGCAGCAGCGGGCGTTTCTGGCGCGCGCCCTGCTCGCCCAGCCTGACCTGTTGGTGCTGGACGAGCCGACCGCCGGCGTTGATCTGAAAACCCAAGAGAACATCTTGCATCTGCTCGCCGACCTGAACCGCGATGGCGTGACGATCCTGATGACGACGCACGACCTCAACGCGGCGGCCACCCACCTGCCGTGGGTCTTCTGCTTGAACCGCACGCTGATTGCCTGCGGCCCGCCCGACGAGGTGTTCAACGAGGCCACGCTCAACCAGACCTATCGCGGCGACATGGTGACGTTCCGCAATGAGGGTATCCTGTTCATCGCAGAACGGCCGCACCACCACACCGTTCGCGACATCATCCCGAACCCCGTGCCCGGCGAAGACATCCAGCCGCGCAAATGATGACCAGGAATGTAGGGGCGAAGCGGCGCGCAATGGTGAGGGATGTAAAGACGGGGACGGTTGCGCGCGGCTTCGCCCCTACGGGTGACGCCCGATGATTGACTTCCTTCTTCAGCCCTTCCAATTCGAGTTTTTCCGCAACGGTCTCATGGCGGCGCTGATGGTGGGCGCGCTGTGCGGGATGATCGGCGTCTATGTCGTCCTGCGCAACATGAGCTACATCGGGCACGGCCTATCTCACGCGGCCTTTGGCGGTGCGGTGGCGGCCTACGTCATGCAGTGGAATTTTTACATCGGGGCGGGGCTGTGGGGGTTTGTCGCCGCCCTGTTGATCAACCACACGGCGCGCCGCTACCAGATCGGCGCGGATGCCGCCATCGGCATCATCACCACCGCGTCGTTCGCCGTCGGCGTGGCCCTCATCAGCCGCGTGCGTAAGTTCAGCACTAACTTTGAGGCGGCGCTGTTCGGAAACGTGCTGGGGGTCACACAGGCCGATGTGTGGGTGATTGCCGGCGTCCTGCTGGCCAGCGCGGTGCTCGTCTTCTTCGTGTACAAACAGTTGCTTTTTGTGACCTTCGACCGCGACGTGGCGCGCATCTACGGCGTGCGCGTCGAGTGGGTGGACACGCTCCTGTCGCTGGCGCTCGCCGCGACCATCATCGTGTCCATGCAGACGCTCGGTGTCACCCTGATCGCCGCTGCCATCGTCATCCCGCCGATTGTCGCGCGGATGCTGACCGACAGCTTCAGCAAGATGATGCTATTTTCCATCGTCGTCGGCGCGCTCAACGCTATTGCCGGCATGTACTTGAGCTTCCTCGTGGATGTGGCTTCCGGCGCCACCATCGTGCTCGTTGGCGCGCTGTTGTTTGTCCTGTCGCTGGTTCTCCGCTCACTCCGCCGGCGCGCCGCGAAAGGTCGCGCCGGGCCGGGCGATGTGCTCGTGCCACTTCGCTCGGGCGCCGAACTGTTCGAATAGCGCGCAGGATTTATGGCAAAAGGAGCTGTGGCCGCGTTCTGAAGACGTGCAGGGAGGATGTAAATTAGACGGCGAGCAGGCTGCGAAGGCCAGTTACCTACGCCGAGTTACGCGAGGTTAGCGGGTCTTGCGCGGGTCGAGAGCGTCCCGCATCCCGTCGCCAATGTAGTTGATCGAAATAACGGTGAGGGATACAAACAAGCCCGGAAAGAAAAGAACGTGCGGCGCGACTTCCAGGAAGTCCCGGCCGTCATTCAGCAAGCGGCCCCACGACGGCACGTCGGGCGGGAAGCCCAATCCGAGAAATGACAGCGCCGATTCGGTGATGATGGCGCCGCCGACGCCGATGGTTGCCGCCACGATGACCGGCGACAGCACATTCGGCAAGATATGTCGCATGATGATGTTCGGCGTGCGCACGCCGACCGAGTGCGCGGCTTCCACAAACTCTTTCTGCTTCAGCGACAGAAACGAGGCGCGGACCAAGCGGGCCACCGGCATCCACGTCGTGACCGCAATGACCCCGACGATCATCAAGAAAATCCCCGTCTCAGGGCCGAAAGCCGTGCGCAAGGTGTCGCGGAACAGGTAAATGACCATCAGCAGGAACGGCAACTGGGGCAACGACAAGAACAGGTCGGTAAGCCGCATCAGTCCGGTGTCCAACTTGCCGCCGAAGTAGCCGGATAACGCGCCGACCATCATGCCGAGCGTGATCGAGCCCAAAACCGAGGCCACCCCGACCGACAGCGATATCCGCCCGCCCCACAGCACTCGCGCCAGCATGTCGCGCCCAATATCGTCGGTGCCAAAGGGATGATCCAGTTCCGGCGCCTTGGACGCATTGACGAAATCAATCCCATCTATCCGCCGCGTGTACACCAGCGGCCCGAATACGGTCACCAGGACGAGCCCGATCAGCACGAACAGACACGCCATGGCCATCCGGTGATGTTTGAACTGGCGCCAGGCGTTACTCCACAGCGAGCGCGGCTTGCGGATGAAGTCGTCTGTGTCCAACATGCGCGGCGAGGGTAGGTTGAGCGGGGTTGCTTGGGCTTGCGACATAAGCGCCTCGGTCTTGCTCTTAGGTATATTTTATCCGCGGGTCGAGGAAGCCATAGATGATATCCGCGATCAGGTTGAACAGCACCACCAGCACGCCGAAGACAAACGTTACCCCCATAATCACCGGCGTATCGCTGGCTTCCAGCGAGTGGATGAGCAGCGAGCCAATGCCCGGCACACGGAAGATCTGTTCGGTAATCAGCGCGCCGCCAAAGATGCCCGGCACGCCCAGCGCAATCAGCGTGACCACGGGAATCATCGAGTTGCGAAAAGCGTGGCGGCTAATCACCTGCCACTCATTGATGCCTTTGGCGCGCGCCGTGCGTACGTAGTCGAGCGGCAGGTTCTCCAGCATCGAGGCGCGCGTATAGCGCGCCAGCGTCGCCGTCTCGAATAATCCCAGCACCATGATCGGCATCGCGGATTGCCTTAACAACTGGCCGAACGATTCGAGGTCTTTGACCACCAGCGTCGAGTCGTAGATAAACGGGAGCCAGTGCAGGCGGACGCTGAGCAGCAGGATCAACAGGTAACCGGTAACAAACGTCGGTACCGAAAAACCAACGAAGGCAAACGTCGAAACAAGATTATCAAAAATGGAGTATTGTTTGACGGCAGAGATAATACCAATGGGCAGAGCCAAAATCACGCTGATAATATACGACACACCCAGCACCCACAACGTCGCCGGTAAGCGCTGTAGGATGAGCGTCGTGACCGGCAGTTTGCTCCCGAATGAGTAACCGAGGTCGCCGGTGGTCACCAGCGTCCCCAGCCATTTGACGTAGCGAATCGGCCACGGCTGGTCGAGACCATAAGATCGCCGGATGTTCTCGCGCACCTCGAAGGGAATCGCCGGGTTTAAGGCGAATTGCGACATGGGGTCATTGGGCGCCAGACTCAACACCGCAAAGATCACAAAACTAATCCCCAATATCGTCGGCAGCGCGATCAGCACGCTTCGGATAATATACCGGTTCATCGGTTTCCCCCCGTAGGCTCCGCCCAGACTGACCCGTGCGTGAACGTGGTATTGGCCGAGAGGGGCAGAAAACATCCTGCCCCTCTCCAACTGAAACTAGCCTACTTCGCCCAATCTGCGATGTTCCACTCTTCGGAGTCCCAGCCGTTGAAGATAATGCCCTTCAGCGCCTTGCTGTACCCCGAAACGCTCTTGCGCGCGACCAGTGGGATGATGACGACATCCTTGATGATCAATTCGTTCATCTTGATCGCCAGATCGTTGCGCTTTGCCGCGTCGGTTTCCTTCGTCAACTGATCGAACAACGCGTCGTAATCCTTGTTGCACGCCCGCTCGTAGTTGTTGCCACTCCACTTGCCGGCCTTCGTCTTGATCTCGCCGCACGTCCAACCCTTCAGGTAGTTCGTCGGGTCGGGCGACTCGGGGCCGCTGGTGAACATCTCGATGTCCGTAAAGAACTTCGCCGCCGTATCGGGATTAGCCTCATCGCTCGAGAAGTACACGCCCGCAGGCACGGACTTCAATTCGACCTTGGTGCCCAGCTTCTCCCACGCGTCCTTGACGAACGCCTGCTCCTTCTGGCGCAGGCTGTTGACGGTCGTCTGGTAGACGATGTTCATCTTCACATCTTTGCCGCCCACCGTCTTGTGGCGAATACCATCACTGCCCTTCGCCCATCCAGCATCGTCCAACAACTTGTTCGCCGCGGCGAATGTGTCGGCTGTGACCGCAGAGCACTTGATGTTCGGCGAAACGATCGCCTTCGGCGTCGCAAAGACTTGGCACGCGCCGTCGCCGGCCGGGCCGTACAACTGCTTCGCCATCTCGGTCGTGTCAATGACCATCGCCAACGCCTGGCGCACCTTCAGGTCAGACAGGAACGGGTGCGGCTGACCCGGCTCACTGCGCTTGTCGCCGAGCGACGCATCCGGATTCGTGCGGTTGACCAGCAGGCGCTCGAGGTTCGGGCCGGGTGCGGTAGCCAGAATACCCTTGGAATCCGCGGCGTTCGCCATCGGCACCAGCACCGAGGCTTCCACCTGCAGGTTCCAGCCGTAATCTGCTTCGCCCGTCTGGAAGACGGCCTTCGCCGCCGACGGCGCATCGCCGCCACCCTTGAAGGTCACGTCCTTGAAGCACGGCTTGCCGTTCTTGAAATCGCGGTAGTTCGGGTTCATGTCGTAGGTCACGACATCATCCGGCTTCATCTCACGAACCATGAAGGGGCCTGTGCCGACCGGCTTCAGGTTCGGGCCATCCTTGGCCTTTGCGCCGGAAAACGCTTCAAACTGCTTCTTCTGCAGAATCGTGCCCAAGCCCGTTACAAAGGCTTCGTAGAAGTTCGGGTTCGGGTCTTTCCAGGTGATCTTGACCGTGAACTTGTCCGGCGCCTCAATCGTCTTGATGTTGCTGAAGCTATCGGCGGTGGTCACGGCGGTCTTCTCGTCGCTCGCGTAATTGTACGTGAAGATCACGTCGTCCGCCGTGAAGTCGGTGCCGTCAGACCACTTGACGCCCTGTTTGAGCTTCCACGTAATCGTGGTGAAATCCTTGGCCGCGCCGCCATTGGCGATGGTCGGAACTTCCGCCGCCAGCACGGGCACCGGCACGCCGTCGGGGTTCATCGCGGCGAGCGGCTCCAGCACGAGGCGGGACGCGTCAAAGTCCTTGGTGCCCTGCGCCAGGTGCGGGTTCAAGATGGTTGCGGCTTGCCAGTAGAGGATTTTCAACGAGCCGCAAGCGCCTGCAACAGGCGCGGCCTTCGTCGGTGTTGCGGGCGGCGGCGGCACCGCGGTGGCCGTCGCCTGCACCACTGCGGGCGCCGTCGTCGCGGTGGCGGCGGGTGGCGGGGCAGGCGTTGGGGCCGGGGCCGCACCGCACGCGCTAAGCGCGAGCGCCACGATGATCAGCGTGCTGATCATGACCAGCAATTTTTTAGGTTGTCCTAGCATTGGTTCCCTTCTCCTCCTAAGATTAGAACTGCATGAAACTCACAGATTTGAAGAACAGGCCAATTCGCTTTCAAAGGGCGTCAGGGTGTCGGCTGATGTCTCACCTCCTTTTGCAATTGCGCCGGTTTAGGTCGGGATGACAGGCGTGAAGTTCAAAAGAAAACGCGGCTGCTCACGCATCACATAGAAGATTGGTGGAGACTATACAATGAGAATGGTAAGGTGTCAAGACTGTCGTTCCAAAAGAAATCTCCCGTATTCTTACCGCCGCCCAAACTCGCGCGCCAACTGGTCGAGACCCAACTTTACCATCGTTGGCCGGCCGTGCGGGCACGTGCGCGGCGACTGGCTCTGCTCCAGTTGGCCGATCAGTTCCTGCATCTCCGGCAAAGACAGCACACGACCGGCTTTGATCGCCGCCTGCTTGCACACCGACGCAATCAGCATGGCCTCGCGCCGCTGGCGCAAGGGGTCGGCGGTTGACTCTGTGCCGTCTGCTGTGAGGTCAGCCACGATAACTCCGCCGTGCTCCACGCGCCGCCCTTCGTCCTCCTCCGCAAGTTCATCCAGAATGGTCAAGAACGACTGCCGCGGATCGCTTCCGGCCATGATGGACGGCACCGCGCGCAGAAGGTAGGTTGCGCCGCCAAACGGCTCAATCTGGAATCCCACCTCCGTGAACACAGCCATCCGGTCGGCCAGTCGCACCGCTTGCCGTGGGGTTAAATCTACCGCCAGCGGCTCCAACAGCGACTGCGCGCTGGCTCCGAGCGCCTGGCGCTCCCGTCGGAATTTTTCATAGAGGATGCGCTCGTGCGCCGCGTGTTGGTCTATCAGAAAAATCCCTTCAGGCCCTTCGGCAATGATATAGGTGCGCGCCACCTGTCCGAGCACGCGCAGGATAGGCAATGGCGCATCCCGCTCATCGGGCGGCACATCGGGCCGCGAAGTCCCGGATTCCGGCGCGCTGTCTGCCGGTGGGTAGAGCCACTCCCGCCCGTGAAGTCGGTCATCGGCATCCGGTGGCGATAGCGGGGCGGCGGTTCGCTGAACCTCCAAGCCCAGTTGGCCGAAACTCAGCCTGGGCGCCTCGCCCTGCCGATCGGCGCCATCCGGCAAGGACAGCGCAGGTATGGGCACGAAACCCGGATGCCGGAATTTGACCTCGGCCTTGCTGGGATGGACGTTCACGTCCACCTCATCGGCGGGCACGCTGACTTTCAGCACGCACAGCGGGAAACGGCCCACCTGCAGCAGCGTATGGTAAGCCTCGACGACCGAGAACGTCAGCGAGCGATCCTGCACCAGACGACCGTTGACAAAGAAGACCATGTGCGCTCGGTTCGCGCGATTCAGCGCGGGATTCGATAGGTAGCCGTACACAGCGGCCGTCGCCCGGCCTTGCCCGCCCGGCTCGCCGGCATCGCTTCGCTCGGCGCTGACTTCCACCATCTGTCGCGCGGTGTCCGCGCCATACACCGCAACCAGCACATCGGCCATCGAGCCGCTGCCGGGAGACTGAAACACGAGGCGGCTCTCGGACGTCAGGCTAAAGCGGATCGCCGGATAGGCCAGCGCGTAGCGGCTCACCAGTTCGTTGATGTGCCCGGACTCGCTTCCTGACGACTTCATAAACTTCAATCGCGCCGGCACGTTGTAGAAAAGGTTCTCGACCGTGATCACCGTGCCGCGCGGGGCAGCATGGGCTTCACGCTGGGTCACACGGCCGCCGTGCAAGCGCAACTCGACTCCGGCTGGCTCATCGGCAGATCGCGTGAGCATCGCGAGTTGCGACACCGCCGCGATGCTCGGCAGCGCCTCTCCCCGAAATCCGAGCGTCGTGATCCTGAATAAATCATCTACGCTGTTGAGCTTGCTGGTGGCATGATGCGAGAAGGCCAGTTCGACCTCGCCGCTCGGTATCCCACTGCCGTTGTCAGAAACGCGCAGCAGCCGCTTTCCGCCATCACGCATCTCAACGCGTATCTCGCTCGCGCCGGCGTCAATCGCGTTCTCGATCAGCTCCTTGACCACCGACGCCGGGCGCTCGATGACTTCTCCCGCGGCAATTTGCGCGGCGAGCGCCTCCGGCAAAATCTTTATCGTCATGTGCCCATTTTACCACACCATGATCGCTACGGCGCCGGTGCGCGCGCCGGGACTACCCGATACAGCGTGCTCGACTCGGCCTCGCGTTCGCCGAAGAAGGTCAAATTCCCAAAGGCGGCAACCCGTTCCAACCTGCCGCCCTGCATCAGCCAGTAAAGGTGGTCTCGCAGCGACGGGCTGTCGTACAGAAAATACACGGCTCGCCCCTCACGGTTCATTTCTGCCAGAAAGACGTTCAACTGGGGCCCCGTCCAGACTTGTGGACGGATGGTCAGGCGATGCGCGTACAGATCAATCGCCCCGCTATGCAGTGACGCCATGATCACGGAGTCTTGAGGTGTCAGTTGTCCAATGGAGTCAAATACGGTTCGTTCCTCCGCGCTCAAATAGCCAAACCCGGCGCGGTGAGGGGTAAGCGACCGCGCCACAGTCGTCTGGGTGCGGAACGAGAGGGAGACCAGCGCGAACACAATGCCAGCGACCGCCAACAGCCGCCGCACGATGGGGCGACGCGTGATTGCTTGAGGCGCGTTAGGTTGCCAATCAGCGCCAAGCAGGTCTGCCGCTCCCCAAGCCGTCCACAGTACCAGCGGCGGAGTTTCGGGCAACAGATCGCGCAGGCGCAAGGCGGGGTAGAACAGGTGGAAGGCCAGCGGCACGACCACCCAAGCCAGCATGACCGCGAATGCCCTGATGCGCGCGCGCGCCATCTGGATCGCGCCCAACACGGTCAGCGGCAGAATGAAGCCGAATTCATGCCCCAGCGCGAAATCATCCCACAACCGCTTGAACGCCAAGCCGGTAACGTCCGGGCTGAACGTTTGCAACTCTTCAGATTCAAAGGTCAGGAAACCGCCGAACACCTGTTGGTGGTAAAATAGGTCAGGCTGCGTGTGTCGTATCCAGTAGGCGAACCCGAGCGAGATGCCCGCGAGCGCTCCGCACCATGCCGGGCTTTGCAGAAGTCGCCGACCAATACGACGTGTCGCACTGGCGAGATTGTCAGGAGAGCGTTCGGTCATCGGAAGATACAGCGCAATGCCAATCGCCAGCATCGAAAAGAACTGCGCTGGCACATCGGCCATGGGCACGAGCAAGCGGTCTACTTGCTCATACGAAGTTGCCAGGAGCGTCACGGCGAGCGCCGCCAGCAAGGTCGGATAACGCGCCGGCAACCGCCGCGCGAGTGACCACACGAGCGCCAGACTTAGCAGGCCGAACAACGGTGTTACGAGGTAAAGCCCCGGCTCTCCGAACAACCAATAGCCTGCCGCCAGAAACAGCGACGCGCCCGCCGGCCAGACGCTGGGTGCATCGCGCAGGTTTTGAAGGGCGGTGTTGATCGGCAAATGATAGCCCTGATGCACGGCGGCAAAATAAGGAATATCAAGCTTCGTAATGGTCTCAAACAACGGGAACTCGTGCACCGGCGTCCCGCGCCGCACCCAATCCACCGCCATTTGCGCGTATGCGTATGGATCGGTGGCGGTCACACCGGACGTGCGAGAACCTATCGTTTCCCACACCGCCCATATCACGCTCATTCCCAGCAACAGACGGGCCGACCCAGACGCCCACGCCTGCCGGTTGCTAGAGCCCTGCGCCAACTGCATCAAAACGATATAGGTAGCCACGGCGAGCGCGACATTTTCTGTGGTGAGGAGCGCCGATCCAATATCCAGTGGCTGGCCGGGCGCATAGGGTAGCAACGCCCAGCCAAGCGTATACGTTAGAAACAACCGGACTCCGGCGACGACATAGACCAGCGCCAGCGGCGCCAGCAGTCCCACAGACAGCCCCAGGAGCCTCCGTCGGATAGACATGACAATCTGCGGCATCAGGCACACGCCGATGGTCACAAGTGCCCACACCGGCGGCGGTAGAGCGCTCAATGCGGGGAACTGCGCCAATACGACGGACAGTAATACGACATGGGCGGCGATGACCACCAACTCGGCGCGCGGGTCGTACGCGGCAGAGGTGTCGCGCCGACATTCGAGCAGCGTTAGCCAACGCTCGAATTCGTAACACGGCTTCAGGCTGTAGTTCACCAGCCCAAGCACCGACAGCGCCGCCATCGAAAACGGGAACACGCGCGCCGACACGATCGGCCAACCAAGAACGCGCATGGCCGACAGCGCCGGCACGACAAGCGGTATAACCACCCACAGCCAGTCCTTGCGCCTTAGCGCCCACAGACTGCATAGCAGGGCAACCGCGATAAGCGCGCCATAAACCACGAGGCCGCGCGATTCCAGCGAGCCGTCATTGGAGACAAAGAGATAGGGGCCAATCATCCGTGCGCCATTCTAGCCGTCCGAACAGCCACTGTCAATGCGCCCGCGATGCTTTTTTAGACCGACGATGAACCCTCAACCCCCGAACCTCTCCCGCGACCCGATCGGCCTGTGCGGCCAATGTCACTACTGCCGGTTGGTCAAAAATGCGCGAGGCAGTCAGTTCTATCTCTGTCAGTTCAGCGAGATTGACCCGCGCTACGCCCGCTACCCGCGCCTACCGGTGCTCCGCTGCGAAGCCTTTGCTCCGGAGCCGCCGGGTCAGGCTGTTTCTCAATAATCGCTATGCATGGTATGATGCACGAAGAGCGCGCGTGCGCCTGACGCGGCCAACCACCAACATCGCTTCTGAAACTCTGACAGGCCGTAAAGCGAGCAGTGACGGAGAGAACTTCATGCGAATCGTCGTAACCGGCGGAGCCGGTTTCTTGGGCTACCACATCGCCAATCAACTGGCAGGCCGGGCCCAGATTCATTTATTGGATATTGATACGTTCCATCCCGAAGACTACCCTGCCGGTGTCAGTTGGGCTCATACCGACGTGCGCAACCCGGCACTGGTTGAGCAGGGACTGCGCGGCGCGGATGTCGTCGTCCACGCGGCGGCGGGCTTGCCCCTCTGGAAACCACAAGACATTCGCGAGATCAATATCAACGGCGCGCGCAATGTGTTGGAGGCCGCAAAGCGGCTTGGCATCCCGCGTGTGGTGCACATCTCATCAACCGCCGTCTACGGCGTCCCCGAGAAACACCCGCTGTACGAAACCGACCCGATGATTGGCGTGGGCCCCTACGGTATTAGCAAGATTGAAGCCGAAAAGGTCTGTGGCGAATATCGGGCGCAAGGGCTGATTGTGCCCATCCTCCGCCCGAAGACCTTTGTCGGCACGGGCCGCTTGGGCGTGTTCCAAATCCTGTTCGACTGGGTCTATAACGGCAAGCGCATCCCGGTTATTGGCAACGGCCGCAACCGCTACCAACTGCTGGAAGTATCCGATCTGGTCGAGGCCATCTGGCTGGCTGCTACCGCCCCGCCGGACAAGGCCAACGACACCTTTAACGTCGGCGCCAAACGCTTGGAGACGGTCAACGAATGTGTCGGCGCGCTCTGTGAATTTGCCGGAAACGGCGCGCGGGTCCTGCCCACACCCGCCGGGCCGATCAAGTTCGCGTTGTCGGTCTTTGAGGCGCTCGGCATCTCGCCGTTGTACAAATGGGTGTACGGCACCGCCGACAAAGATTCGTTTGTGTCCATCGAAAAGATTGAGAACCAGTTGGGCTGGGAGCCCAAATTCAGCAACTCCGAGGCGCTCATCAAAGCGTACCGCTGGTATCTTGAGCATCATCGCGAAGTGGAGAACCAGACCGGTGTCACCCATCGCGTGCCCTGGAATCAGGGCATCCTTAAAGTCTTTAAGCGCTGGCTATAATTCTCTTTGGAGGAGAGCATGAATCTGAACGGCATCTTTCCCGCTTGCGTGACCCCCTTTGACAGCCATGGCGAGGTCGCGCCCAAGCGGTTCGCCGAGAACATCGCGCACTGGGAGCAAGCCGGGTTGCACGGCTATCTGGTGCTCGGCTCAACAGGCGAATTCGCCTATCTCAATGAGAGCGAGCGCAACCGAGTGCTTGAGGCGGCGCGCGCGGCAATTCCCCCACACAAGACGATGATGGTCGGCACCGGCGCCGAGTCAACCCGCACGACCATCCACTATACCAAGCAGGCCGCCGAACATGGGGCCGACTGCGCTCTGGTCGTCACGCCGGTCTACTACACGCGCGGCAAAGAGGATGCCCTGCGCAAATAC
>JACQEC010000113.1 GCA_016200765.1 Chloroflexota bacterium
GACCACAACGCTCGTCTCGGCCTCGGTGGGACTGATGGCATTGTGGGCGACGTTGATCTATCGCCGCGAAAAGGTGATCGTGCGCGGCGCGTGGCTGGCGGTTGCGCTGTTGGTGGCGCAGATCGCGCTGGGCGCGTTCGTGGTCGTCTATGAACTGCCGCCCGCGCTGGTGGGTGTGCATCTGGGCAACGCGCTCTTGATTCTGGCCACGCTGCTGGCGATCAGCCTGTCGGCCTATCGCCCGTGGGAGGGCGCGCCCGCTCAGAGCGACCCGGCGCTTTTACGCCTGATCCTGCTCAGCGCGGCGGCGGTCTTCGCGCTCATCTTCAGCGGCACTGTGGTGACGGGACTCAATGCGATGGCGGCATGTCTTGGCTGGCCGCTTTGCAACGGCGACCTTCTGCCGCAGACCGGCCCACAGGCGGTCAACCTGTTCCATCGCACCTTTGCGGCGGGCGTCGGCATCCTCCTGCTCGCCGTGACGGTGCGCACTGTGCGAACACACAAGACGATCGCGTCACTGCGCAAGGCCGCGCACGTGGCGCTGGGACTGTTCGGCGTCCAGGTGCTGGTCGGCGCGCTTGCCGTTCTCTCCACATTCCACCCAGCTTTCAACGCTCTGCACCTCGCCGCCGCCGCGGCTGTGTGGGGTGGTATGGTCGCGCTGGCAGTGGTGGCGTGGCGGACGCTGAGATAGCGATGACACTCGCTCAAGGTAAGCGCACGATTCGCTCCGTTGCCGGCGACTACCTGCTGTTGACCAAGCCGTGGATCGTGCTTCTGCTCATCACGACGACCTTCTGCGCCATGTTGATCGCCGCACGAGGACTGCCGCCGCTCGGCTTGGTCGTGCTGACGCTGATTGGCGGCGCCTGTGCGGCGGGCGGAGCCAACGCGCTGAACTCGGTGCACGACTGGCGCAGTGACCAGCTCATGGAGCGCACCGCCCGCCGCCCCATACCCGCCGGGCGCATCTCGCCGCGCAATGGCTTGCTGTTCGCGCTGGGCTTGTGCGCCACGGCCGTGCTGGTGCTGGGCTTTGGCGTGAATTGGCTGAGCGCGCTTTTGGCGCTGGCAGGCATCATCTATTACGCCTTCGTCTATACCGTGCTATTAAAGCGCGCCACGCCACAAAACATCGTCGTGGGCGGCGGCGCTGGCGCGATCCCGCCGCTGGTCGGCTGGGCGGCGGTGACGGGCGACCTGAGCCTCTTATCGCTCTACCTGTTTGCCATCATCCTGTTGTGGACGCCGCCGCACACCTGGGCGCTGATGCTGTTGATCGAGAAGGATTACGCGCGCGCGCAAATCCCGATGATGCCGGTGGCGTGGGGCGCGGACGAGGCGCGCTGGCAGTCGTTCCTCTATTCGATCGCGCTGTTCGTGGTCACGCTTATCCCGTTCAGCTTCCGCGAGTTGGGCATTTTCTATCTGCTCTCGGCGCTTCTGCTCGGCGGATGGTTCCTCTATCTGGCGTGGCGGCTCTTGCGGCTGGCCGACAAGGCCGCCGCGCGCCGCCTCTATAAATACTCAAATTATTATCTTGCCCTGCTCTTTCTGGCGATGGTGGTTGATGTCGTATGGGAAGGCTTGAGCCTGTGATACGGCTGTTGCAAAGTTTTGTGCCCATCTGTAGGGGCAGGGCTTGCCCCTGCCCGCACCAGGGCGGGCGCAAGCCCTGCCCCTACATTCATCGGACTTTGCAACAGCTGTGCCTGTGAAAAAATGCTTGTCCCCTCTTGCCAACCGGTGATATAATAAAGGTGATGATTGCGTTCAATGTGAAAGTGTGCGGGCTTGTGATATTCACGCACGCGGTTCGCGGCCTGCCAGCGGACCTTCAGATTTAGACGTCAACCCAATGAGGTATCGGTCAGCCGATACCTCATATCTTTTTGAGAGGATGGATCGCTATGCCCAGCTATGCGTTTTTCAAAAACAATATGGTGCCAATCGAAGAAGCAAAGGTCAGTGTGATGACCCATGCGTTCAACTACGGCACCGGCGTGTTTGAAGGCATCCGCGCCTACTGGAACGATGACCAACAGCAACTGTACGTCTTCCAGCTGGCGGCGCACTACGCGCGTTTCTTGAATTCGTGCAAGGCGCTGATGATTTCCCTGCCCTACAGCGTGGACGACCTCTGCCAGATTACCCTTGACCTACTGCGCCGCGAGGGATATAAAGCCAATACCTATATCCGCCCTTTGGCTTATAAGTCGTCGGAGGGCATCGGCGTGCGCTTGCACGACCTGGAGGCCGACTTCACGGTCTTTGCTCTGCCGTTCGGCAAGTATATCGAGAAGGACGAGTGCGCGAAGGTCGCCGTGTCGTCGTGGCGACGTGTGGACGATAACGCCATCCCCGCGCGGGCGAAGATCGTCGGGGCGTATGTCAACTCGGCGCTCGCCAAGACCGAAGCCGCCCTGAACGGCTACGATGAGGCGATTGTGCTCACGCAGGACGGCCACGTTTCGGAAGGCAGCGCGGAAAACTTCTGGATGGTGAAGAATGGCAAGGCCATCACGCCGCCCGTCAGCGATAATATCCTCGAAGGCATCACGCGGCAGGTGGTGCGCGAGTTCCTGCAAAACGAACTGGGCGTCGAAGTCGTCGAGCGGACGATTGACCGCACCGAGTTGTATCAGGCCGACGAAGCCTTCTTCTGCGGCACCGGCGTCGAGATTGTCGGCATCGGCGAGATTGACCGGCGGCCGGTGGGGATTGGGAGAGCAGGCCCCATCACCCGCCGGATTCGCCAGTTATACTTTGACGCCGTGTCCGGACGCTTGCCGAAGTACCTCTCGTGGTGCACGCCCGTCTATCCCGAACAGCGGGCGACCATGCCCCGCATTGAGCGCAAGGTGAAAGTAACGGGCAAGTAGCCCGGCGCACGCCACGACCCATTTGCCAGAGGAGCCATGTACATCACCACGAACCGCATCGCCGTCTCGAAAGGTTTCGAGCAAGCATTCGAGGAACGATTTACCGGCCGCCCCAGTCACATGCCCGGCGTGCCCGGCTTCATCCGCAACTACCTCTTGCGCCCCGCCGACGGTAACAGCCCCTACGTGGTGATGACTCTGTGGGAATCGCAGGCCGCGTTTGAGGCGTGGACGCACAGCGAGTCGTTTATGAAGAGCCACAGCGGCCCCCGCGCGCCCGAAGGGATGTACGCCGCGCCCAACGTCTTCGAAGCCTTCGAGGTTGTTCAGACGGTTGGCGGATAGCCTACCGGGCATCCGCCATCAGCCATTCCAGCGCCAGCCGGTAGCCCAGCCAGTCGAGGCCGCTGATCTGCCCGCGGCAGACCGGCGCGATGAGTGAGGTGTGCCGGAACGGTTCCCGTGCGTAGATATTGGACAGGTGAACTTCAATCGTGCGGAGCCGCACGGCGGCGATGGCATCACGGAGGGCTACGCTGGTGTGCGTGTAGCCGCCGGGGTTGATGACAAGGCCATCCGCCCACGAGGCCGCGCCCTGCACGGCGTCTATCAGCGCCCCCTCGTGGTTCGACTGCTCGACGCGCAACTCGACCCCGCGCGCCTGCGCCCATTCCTGCAGGCGCGCGTTAACCTCGTCGAGCGTAAGCGCGCCGTAAACCTCCGGCTCGCGGGTACCCAGCAGATTGAGATTGGGTCCGTGCAGAACAAGGAATTTCATCGCAGGACCGCCTCCACATCCTCCCGCGCCACGTCGTCGCGCACGACGACTTTGCCTAACTCCACGGGCAACACAAAACGGATGCGGCCCTGTGCGCGCTTCTTGTCGGTCTGCATCGCCGCCAACACGCTTGCCGGATCGAACCGGTTGACCTGTGTCGGCAGGCCGAGTCTGTCGAGCAAAGCGGCGGTGCGCACTGCCAGCGACGGACTGCATAGCCCGACGCGCGCCGCCAGCCGCGCCGCCGCGACCAGCCCCATCGCCACCGCCTCGCCGTGCCGCAGGCTGTAGCGCGAGAGCGTCTCGAAGGCGTGCCCAAATGTATGCCCCAGATTCAGCACCGCCCGCTCGGCGCGCTCGTGCGGGTCGGCCTCGATGACTTTCAGTTTGACCTCTATCGCGGCGACTAGAATGCGCGGCAAGTCTTGCAAGCCTGACCGTTCCAGTCGTTCAAACAACCTCGCGTCGCCAATGATGCCGTGCTTCACCACCTCGGCCAGCCCGGAGCGGAAATCGGCAACGGGCAAAGCGGCCAGCGCCTCGCGGTCGGCACAAACCAGCGCCGGCTGTTTGAACGCGCCGATCAGGTTCTTGCCCTTCGGGTGATTGACCGCCGTCTTGCCGCCGAGGCTCGCGTCCACCACCGACAGCGCCGTCGTCGGCAGTTGGACAAAATGGACACCGCGCAGGAAAGTCGCCGCCGCGAAACCCGCCACATCGCCGACCAATCCCCCACCCAGCGCCAGCACAACACTACTTCGCTCCATCTGCGCGGCGATGAAATGATCGTAAAGCAGACTTACCGTGTCCAGCGTCTTCGCAACTTCGCTGGCCGGAATGGTCACCAATGTTGTGGCGAAACCGGCCTCCTGCAAACTGCGCTCAATCGGCGCAGCGTGCAGAGGCCCGACCAGCGTGTCGCTCACGACCGCGGCCTGCCGGCTGTTGAGCAGGCGTTCATTCAGCATCACGCCCACTTCGCGCCAGACGCCGGCGCCCATCACAACCGTGTAACGCTCGCCGCCAGCGCGCACTTCGCGTGTCAGGTCAACCGTCGCGGGTTGCGCCAGGCAGGACAGCACCTGTTCTGCGACCTGCTCCGCGCTCAATCCATCGGTGGCAACATGACGCGGAATCAGCGCGTACGCGCTCTCACGCTCGGCCACCATGCGGGCGATGCGCTCAGCGGGAGATTGTCCCGCGCGACGCGCGTCGAGCAGGGGCCGGTCGGCGCAGCCCGCCAGCCGTCGCGCGATTTCTTCCGGCGAGGCATCCAGGCAGAAGAGCGTGGTGTTGCGCGCAAGCAGAGCGCGACTGGCATCGTCCACCAAAGAACCGCCGCCCGTTGCGATAACGAGACCATCGCGACTGGCGAGTTCGCGACACAGCACTCGCTCGCGCTCGCGGAATCGGGCTTCGCCCTCGTCAGCAAAGATGTGCGCTACTGGCTTGCCCGCGCGCGCGGCAATCACCTCATCCATGTCCACAAAGTCCCGCTGGAGCGCGCTCGCCACCCGGCTGCCCACAGTCGTCTTGCCCGTGCCCATGAAGCCGGTGAGGACGATGTTTGTCATGCCCCGCACCGGTAATGCTCCAGCATCTCCGCGAGACTGTCCCCGCCGTACTTCTCCTGAAGCGCCTCCGCCAGCACCCATGCGACCATCGCTTCGCCCACGACCGAGGCCGCCGGAACGGCGCAAATGTCGGAAC
>JACQEC010000121.1 GCA_016200765.1 Chloroflexota bacterium
CCGCGCGCCCGACGGCAGGCTTTGGCTATTTATACACGGCGGCGCGGCTGCTGCAACAGGGATTTGCGGTCAGCCGCTTTTACGACAACGCGTGGTTCGGGGCGCGCGTGGGGGAATACGCGCCGGGGGTCTTTGATCTCTACAGCCCCAATCCGCCCACAGTGTCCCTGATTCTCCTGCCCCTCGCGGGTCTTGACTACGCCAGCGCACGGGGCATCTGGATGCTGTTCAACCTGATCTGTCTGAGCGGCATCGTAGGGGTGCTGGGCGCGGTCGGGGGCCACCGGCGCGGCGTGTGGGTGCTGGCCTTCATCGCGCTGGCGCTGGCCTACCAGCCGCTCTATGCCGTCTTCCGCGACGCGCAGGTGTATGGGTTGTTGCTGGGACTGCTGGTCGCGGCGTGGTATGGCTACCGGCGCCGGCGCGATGGTTGGCTGGGCGCGGCGCTGGGGTTGCTGTTGGTCTTTAAGCTTGCGGGTCTCTGGTTGTGGCCGCTGTTGGTGGTGGAGCGGCGCTGGCGCGCGCTGGCATGGGGCGCGGCAACTGCGCTTGCAGTCTGCGTTGTTTCTCTGCCGTGGCTGGGTATCGAGGCCTGGCTGGCCGGCTTCCGCGCGCTGGCCGAGTTGGGCGGCCAACCGTCGAACGCCGTGACGGCTTACCAGACCTTGATGAGCCTCACCCGCCACCTGACTACCTATGATGCGCAGTGGAACCCGTCGCCGTGGCTGGACTGGCCGGCCTTGGGTGCGTGGCTGTTTGGGTTGGGCTTCCTGATGATAACCGGCCTCAGCCTCTACCAAGCGCACCGCTCGGGGGCGTCTAACCTGGCCTTTGCCGCTCTGGTTGCCGCCGGGGTTATCCTCAGCCCCTCATCGCTGGATTACCACTACCTGCTGATGCTCCTGCCGATCGCGCTCCTGATCGCCGAATGGCAGAGACGGGTAACGCGCTTCAATTTTAGATTGGTGATTGATGATTTTAGATTGACAATCATAAATCACACATCGAAAATCAACGCTCGCCACACGCCTGCTGTCGTTCAGCGCGCCGCTTCGACAGGCTCAGGGCGCACAGAGTTTATACCGGTTGTCCGCGGCGTCCTTCGCGCGCTCGCAGGTACGCCCGTTCGCGGTGAGTTTAACGCGCGCCGCCTCGCCCCTGCATTACTGCTGATCGCCATCGCGCTCATCGCCGCCGATTTGCCCTACCGCTCGCCGCGGCTGGCGGAGGGCGCGTGGGCGCTGTTGGCGTATCCGAAGCTGGCCGGCGCGATGCTCATCTGGGGACTGGCGGTGTGGCCGACGGGACGTTCCGCGTTGATGCAGTTCGGGAGGCCGACGGGACGTTGCGCGACGCGTTCCGCGTATGCCCCCGAACCGCCTTCGGCGGGCGGGCACAGTCCGCTTCGGGGGTGCGCGCAACTCGTGAGGAAAACGCATGAACGCGCAACGCGCCAACGCCCTAGCCCCTACCGACGCCGCCGACGCCTATGACGCCATTGCAGACGACTATGATGCCTTGATGGAAGGCGAGCGGTGGATGCGCCAAAGGCTGTGGGCGCATTATCTAAGCGTCTTCCACCGCGGCGACCACGTGCTTGACGTGTCGTGCGGAACCGGCATTGACACGCTCTTTCTGGCGGGTCAGGGCATCCGCATGACGGGCATTGATATCTCGCCGCGGATGATCGCGCAACTGCAGGCCAAGGCGGCGGGCGCGGTTACGGGCGAACCCATCACCACGCGGGTATTGGACACGACGGAACTGACGACTCTGTTGCCGGAGCGTTTCGACGGCATCATCTCGGCCTTTGCCGGATTGAACATGCTGGCTGATCTTGGGGCCTTTGCCGCCGATGCTTCGCGCCTGTTGCGCCCGCAGGGCCGCCTGATCGTGCACATGCTGAACCGCACAAGCCTGTGGGAATGGCTGGGGCTGATGGCGCGGGGGCGGGTGAGCGCGGCGCGCCAGTTGGCGCGGCAACGAGAGCGCGATTTTACGATAGGCCCCCGAACTACGGTCAGCGGCGGGCAGAGGCGCGGGCGGGCTATCCGGCACACCCTGTTCCACGCCGATGAAGCGTACCGGCAGGCTTTCGCCCCGCACTTCCACCTGCGCCGGGCGTACAGTCTCGGCGCTCTGCGCCCGCCGCCCGGCACCCGCTTTGTCCCCGCCGGAGTGACCGCCCTGCTCGGCGCACTGGAAGACCGGGTTCATGCGCGGCGGCCATTCCTCAAATGGGGCCGCTTCTATGTGCTGGATATGGAGAGAAGCGAACGTGGATAGATTGCCCGGCGTCTATCGGATTCCCGAGTACGCCGCAGTCGGACTGCGCCCGCCGCAAACGCAGGTGCAGGTCTGCCTCGAAGGGCTGGGAGCCGCGTTAGATGTCACGTTCAACCATGTCGCGGTGGCCCTGCGCCCTTTCACGATTGGCCTCTGCCTGAACCCGCTCACGACGCGCGCCGAACTGGAGCGCGCGCGGCTCTCGCTGGTCTTTCGCGAAAGGTCGCCGCGCGAGCCGCAGATGGGCCGCATTGAACTGGCGGTCAAAGGCATGATACCGCTCGGCGCTCATTCCTTCTGGCTGTTTGAAACGACGGATTCCGTCAACGACTGCTTGCCCGCGTGGCAGGTGCGGCTGAATGAATGGGCGCGCTGGTGGCGCGGCCGCAAGAGCCGCAACCCTTATAACTTTCGCATGATTGCCGCCGAGCGCCGGAGCATAGACGTTTTCTATGGCTGTCCGCGGCCGGTGGTGCTGGTCTCTACCGCGTTCGAGGACGCCAGCAACATCTTCCCGATGGACCTGATCGGGCCGGTTGACGCGCCGTATTTCCTGATGGCCCTGCGCAACACCAGCCCTTCTATCCGCTTGATGCAGGGCTCGCGGCGCATGTCGTTGAGCAGTGTGCCGCACACGCTTAGCCCGGTCGTCTATGATCTGGGCAAGCATCACCGCAAAGAGCGCATTGACTGGACCAGCCTGCCGTTCCGGGCGATGCCGTCGCCGCTGTGGGGCCTGCCGGTGCCGGAATCCGCGCTGGCCGTGCGCGATGTGCAGGTGGAGCAGTGGCAGGTTGTCGGCTCGCACACGCTGTTCGTCACAACCGTCGCGCGCGAGCAGACGATGGCCGACGCTCCGCACTTGTTCCATATCAGCGGGCTTTATCAGCAGTCCTTGGCGAGGCGAGGCCGGGCGCTTTGACGGTCGTTCACCCTGAAGGGGCGTGGGTTGTTCGCGGCTACCAGCCGGGCGACGAACGCGCCATCATCGCGCTGTTTGAGCGCGTTTATGGCCGCGTCATCAGCGAGGCGCATTGGCGTTGGAAACTCAAGACACTGCCCTCACCGGTGGAAAACGTCTGGTTGGCTTTTCATGACGACCAACTGATTTTTCACTACGCGGGCATCCCGACCGTGTATCAGGCACTCGACGACGAGCGATCCGTCATGGTCGGCGTGGATACCATGACCGCGCCGGAGTTCCAGCGCCGCGGCCTGCTGACGCAGGTCGGGCGGCAGGTGTACGACCGGTGGCGCGCGGCGGGCGTGGCGTTTGTGCTTGGCTTGCCCAACGAGCGTTGGGGCTCGCGGGCGGGGGCGCTGGGCTGGGTCGAGTTGTTCACCTTGCAATGGCTGGTGCATCCCCTGCGGCTAGAGGCTGTGGTTGGGCGCGTTGCGCGTGAGCGCTTGAGCGCGCCGGCGTGGTTCGTTAGGTTGTCAAAACGCATGAACGCGCAACGCGCTCACCCCCGCAGTTCGGGGGCATACGCGCCGGTGAGCCGCCTCTGGAACGCTTATTGGGATCGGTCTGTCTCATCTGACGCGCGTGACGCGGGCGTGCAGGTGCGGGCGGTGACGCGCGCAGGGCCGGAGTTCGATCAACTGTGGCAGGTTTGCCGTTCGGAAGCCGCGCTCTCGGTTGTGCGCGATAGCGCGTGGGTCAATTGGCGCTACTTGAGCGCGCCCTCGCTCCCCTATCACGTGTTGCTGGCCGAGCGCGCCGAGCAGGCGGTTGGCTATCTGGCGTACCGCGTGCAAGACGAGGGAGGGCGGAAGGTCGGAGCCATCGCCGAACTCTTCACGAAGCAGGCCGATGCGGGCGCGCGCGGCGCACTGCTTCGTCACGCGCTTGAGCAATTCCAAGCCGCGGGTGTGGAGCAGGCCGTCACGCTGGCGGTGCCGGGCACGGCGGCGTGGCGGGCGTGGCGGCGCGCCGGTTTCTTCGGTGGCCGGTCGTTCAGTGTGCAGATCGTTCCGCTGGACGAAAACTTGCCGATGGCGGTCTTGCGCGACCCGCGACAGTGGCGCATGAGCGGGGGCGACTTTGACATCATCTAGTCGCAAGGTCAAGGACGCGCTCTTGCGGCTGGCGGAAGAGGTGTGGGCGCTGGGCTTTACCATCGCAGGGCGCGCGGCGCGGCCCCGCGTCGAGCGGTGGTCATCGGCGGGAGGCCAGCGCGCGCTGGTCATCGCGCCGCATCCTGACGATGAAGCGATTGGCTGTGCCGGGGCGATTGTTCGGCACAAGCAGTGCGGCGACGAGGTGGGCGTTGTCTTCGTGAGCGATGGACGCCGCTCGCGGGCGCTGGGGCTGGGCGCTGATGAGATGGCGCGGCGGCGGCGGGAAGAGGCGGCGCGCGGGGCGCGTGTGTTGGGGGTGGATTGGTTTGAGTGGCTGGGACTGCGCGAAGGTGAATGGGACCCGGCGCAATTGGACGCGCCGCTGATGCCGCTCCTGCGCCGCTTTGCCCCGCAGGTGATTTACGCGCCCTCGCGCATAGACTTTCACCCAGAGCATCGGCGGGTTGCTCACGCGCTGGCGCGGCTGCTGGATGCAGGGCAGGTCGCACCTGCTCTGGTGCGTGTGGTTCAGGTACAGGTGCCGCTGACGCCGGTGCTGACGAACCTCATCCTCGACAGCACGGCGATCACGCCGTCGCTGACCGATGTCCTGAAAGAATACCCCACCCAGCGAGCCAGCCTCGGCGCGGCGCACCGGCTCCGGCGGTACGCCGCGTGCTATTACGGAGCGGGGAAGTCCATTGAGGAGTTCTGGCAACTGTCTGCCCGCGAATATGCGCGCCTGCATCAGGCCGACCCGCAAGGTTGGACGGGCGGTCGCTTTCGCAGTCTGCGCCAGCGCTCGTTTAGCGACCCGTTGGCTTATCTGATCGGCTGGCGCGAGCGGAAGCGGCTGAAGTCCTAGCCAAGACGGTTATGTTTACCGTGCCAGTAATGCTATAATTTCGGCGCTTGCCCATTTGGTATAGCGAGGGGAGCAATCCTCTGCCGCAAACCGAGAAGGTTGCTTCGCCAACAACGCCCACCATGACCAACTGCATAACCGCCAAGGGCAGACAACGGGCAAACCTACCCAGCAGGCGATTAGGTATAGATTGGAGGAGCTCCGGTGAAAACTCATCGTTTTGCGTCGCACAGTCCCGAGGAGATGCGCCGACTTTCTAACCTGGGACATTGGGTAGAAGGTCTCTTGATGGCGGCCGTCGCCGTGTTGGCCCTGCTGAATCAATTCGGCCTCGGCTGGGCGGCAACAGCCTGGCCGCTTTTGCTATTGGCCGCAGGCGCGCTCCTGCTGATCTTTATCTATCCACGCCATCCCGTCGCCGATTGGTCGGCGATCTGGAACGATCCCCAGCAACGTCAGCATACGCTGATCGCGGTAGCCATCGCATGGGCGGGCGCGCTAGAACTCATCGGTTGGCGTTTTGGATGGCCGCTGGCCGCCATGCTTGTTGGCGTTCTCTTCCTTAGCCATACACAGCACGGCACAGGTCATGCCATGAGCCGGGCGGTGCTCCTCCATCGTCGGCTGGGTCTCACGGTGATCATGGGCGCGGCGCTCAGAGCGGCCGAGATCATCACGGGCGCAGAACTTTTGGCGTGGCTCTGGCCGCTCGCCCTGCTCGCCGCCGCCGCGCAACTGATCATCTACCACGAACCTGAAGGCGCATTCGAGAGCGCGGATATGCACATGGGATCCCACTCATAGGGGATAAATTGGTCAAGAACCCTGTTTGCGCTTTTTGACCTGCGTGTGGACCCGGTCAATGATCACCGCGCCCTGCGCCTGCCCCCGATCCATCCCCGATCCAGTCGGGGACGGGGGGGCCTGCTTGCCATCGGCCTGATTGCGCCGCTGGCGGCGGGCTTCCTCGCGTGGCGCGGCTCGTTTGACGGCCTCTACGGGCAGGACCCGTACGCTTATTACGACTACGCCATTGGCACCTTGCGCGGGTGGTTGAGCGCGGGGCCAAGCCTTAATCTCCCCTTCTTTTACTGGCCGCCGGGCTATCCCGCGCTGATCTTGCTCGCGGCGCAGGGGATTGGCCTTAGCCCGCTGGCCGGGCAGGTTGTCAGTCTTTGCGCGGGCGGGCTGGCGGCGGTGTTCACGGGGCTGTTAGCCCGCGAGCTGGATCGTGATGACCGGCGCGTGCCCCTGCTGGCCGCGCTGATGGTGGCGTTCAGCGGCCAGTTGTGGCAGTCGGCGATGGTCGTCATGCCCGACACGGCGGCGCTGGCCGCGGCGACGGGCGGGGTGTGGGCGCTCGCCCGTTATGCGCGCCGCAACAGCCTGCGCTGGCTCCTGCTGGCGGCGGGGGCGCTGGCGTGGGCGGTGATTACGCGCTGGGTCTATGCGCTCGTGGCGATCCCCTGCGCCCTCTACGCGCTGGTCGTGTTGAGCCGCCAGCCGCGTCGAGTCGCGCTGGCGCATGGTCTCGCGGCGGCGATATGGGTCGCCGTGATGCTGGGGCCGGTTGTCGTCCCCACGGTCAGCGCCATCCTCAAGCCGGGCGGCGGCCCGATCCCATTCGGCGCGGACTTCGAAGTCTATACGTGGAACCCGCTGAACGCTCTGCGCAGTGAGTTCGTCAACGCCGATGGGCATCTGGTCTATCGCCTGCCGACCGGCTTATACTACACGCTCGCCCCGGCGCGCGAATACTATTTCACGCCGCTGTTGGCGCTGTTCATTTTGCCGGGATTGTGGGTCGTCGCCCGCCGCCGGTCGTTGGGGTCACGGCTGTTGGTGGTGGGCTGGGCGGCTATCGTGTACGTCTTTCTGATCGGCGCGCAGTGGCAGAACTTTCGCTTCACGCTCTCCTTCATGCCGCCGCTGGCGATTCTGGCCGCGATAGGGCTGGAGCGCACGACCGGCGCGATAGGCCGCATACCCCAACGCGGGCTGATGGGATCGTTGGTGGTGGTGAGCCTGCTGTGGATGGCTTTCAGCGGCGCGTCGCTGGCGCAAGGGTTCATCGAGCGCAAGGACGCCGACCTTGAGGTGGTGCGCTGGGCCGAGAGCCGCACGCCGCCGGATGCGCGCCTGCTGGCGTTTAGCATCACGCTGACCTTCCAGCATTATAGCCGCCTCGAGACGCGGGAGTTGTACACGCTGGACCCGGCGCAACTGGCCGCGCTGACGGTTGAGCGCAGGCCAACCTTCCTGCTGATCAATGTCGAGAACGTCGAGCAGCAGTGGGCGGGGCGCTCGCCCTCCGAGAACACCCGTTGGCTGCGCGACGGGCCGGGGCTGGCGGCGCTTGGGCAGTTCCGCGACTACACCTTGTTTCGGGTTGGGTCGCCGTGAGAATCGCCCTGATTGTGCCGGGGTTCAGCGCGGACGATAGCGACTGGTGCATCCCGGCGCTATTGAACCTCGCGCGCGCGCTGGGCCAGCGCGTCGAACTGGAGATATTCGCACTACGTTACCCACCCCGGCGCGGCGCGTATCAGGTGTCGGGTGTGCCGGTGCAGAGTCTGGGCACCATGCACCGGCGCGGCGGAGCCAGCGCCGCGCTCTGGGCGGAGGCTGTCGCGCTGATCGCCCGGCGGCACCGCGCGCGGCACTTCGACCTCCTGCACGCCTTCTGGGCTGACGAACCGGCGTGGATCGGCGCGGCGGCGGCGCGGCTGTTGGGCGTGCCGCTCGTCGCCAGCATCGCCAACGGCGAGTTGAGCAGTCTGCCCGGCATCGGCTACGGCTTACAGCGCCTCCCTCTGCAACGGCGGCTGATTGACTGGGCGTTGCAGAGCGCGGCGCAGGTCACGACCGGCTCGGATTATCTCGCGCAGATGGCGCGCGCGCGCACGACGAGGCCGCTTTCGCTGGCCCCGCTGGGTGTGGACACGAACCTTTTCACGCCCGCCCTGTCAGAGCGGGCATCGGGGCCGCCGACCCTGCTGAACGTCGGCTCGCTCGCGCCGGTTAAGGGGCAGATGACCTTGTTGGAGGCGATGCGCCGCGTGGTGGCTGTCTGTCCGGCGGCGCGGCTCCGCATCATCGGCGAAGGGCCGTTAAGGGATGCGTTAAGGCGAGCCATCGGCGAATGGGGACTGGACGGGGCGGTGGAATTGTGCGGCGGCGTGGCGCACGATCAACTGCCGGGCTACTACCGCGAGGCCAGCCTGCTCGTGCAAGCGTCCCTGCACGAAGCGCAGGGCATGGCCGTGCTGGAAGCGGCGGCGTGCGGCGTGCCGTGTGTGGGCACGGCGGTGGGCGTGGTGAGCGATCTCGCGCCGGATGCGGCGGTGGCCGTTCCGGCCGGCGACGCGCCGGCGCTGGCCGAAGCCATCATTCAACTGCTCAACGACGACGCGCGGCGGCGCGCGCTGGGTCGCCGTGCGCGCCAGCGCGTCGCAGATGATTACCGCGTGGACGTTTGCGCGGAGCGATTTGTGACATTATACGGCAAGGCCGGGCGCTAGCCGACCGGCATCGGATAGAATCCGACGCCTACTCTGGCAAACCCGCTGCGCGGGTTAGATTGGGTGCCAAGGTCCAGGGTAGCCCACGTTCGCCATATTGTTTATCGTTTGCTGACCGTATTGCTGTCTTGATTTACGATCCACATGTTGACGCCATCGAATGCAATACCTCGTGGGCTAAGACCAACTGGCACTACCTTTATGATTGCCCCGTCACTGGCGCGCACGACTGTAACCGTACCGCTTGACATATTAGACACCCACATGTTTGCGCCATCAAAGGCAATGCCTGATGGAGAGTCAATGGTAGGGGTCATTACTTTGTAGCCATCACTAGCGCGAATCACGCTGACGTTGTTGCTATTCAGGTTCGTTACCCACATATTCGTGCCGTCAAAAGCGATCCCGTTCGGACTTGTGCCTACAGACGAAGTCATAACTACGACGCCATCGCTGGCCCGGATGGCGCTTACGCTATCACCGCTCACGACCCACATATTCGTGCCATCGAAAGCGATTCCTTGTGGGAGTGCTGCAACAGACACCGTTCTGACGATTGATCCGTCGTCGGCTTTTATGACACTCACACTGCTGCTTCCGTAGTTCGTCACCCATATATTTGTGCCATCAAAGGCCACACTATGGGGGTTTGTCCCAACCGTCACTGTTTGGACGATATAACCACTGTCAACCCTCATGACATTATTCCCTGTCCAATTGGCAACCCACAAGTATCTGCCATCGTATGCTAGACCATGTGGGTTAGCGAATCCTAACCACGTGCCGGCGAAAGCAGGAGGGTTGAGTTGGAGAATGGAAATACTGTTGCTGTTGAAATTTGCTGTCCATATTAGCCTTCCATCGAATGCCACAGCAACTGGCGTAAGCTGATCTGTGATAGCGATGTTACTCAGGTTGGCATAGGCGGGGTACCACTTGAGTATTGCAATCTGTTGGGGATTTGGGCTAATCCGCGCATATCGTGCGTCCGCCAAGGTCTGCGTAATGAAGCCGGCGGCCCCTGCCAATAACGGAATCTCGCTGTCACGAGCAATCAGGAGATCAATGCGCGCTTCGGCCACTGTGCCGCTGATAATATCTACGCCTGAGTGCGTGTGGACAGCGGGTGCAAAACTCGTGCTATCCATACCGTCCAGCGTTTCGGCGTTGAGGGCGAAGGGCACCGAGGCGATGCGCTGGTCGCGCGGCAGTGGCTTGAAGGCACTGCCGTTGAAGCTGGCCCACACGCGCATATTGCGGTCAGCCGCCGTAAAAGCGGACGCACTCAACGGCAATGTCATACCGCTCAAGGTCGTGTCACCCAGCAGGACATTGAACATGCCGTTAGTGACGGTCAGTGAGACGCTGGCTGCTGGCTCGCTTCCGCCGACACTGGTACCGTCGTTAGACCAGTACGAAGTATTGCCGGCCGCGTTGACAATCGCAAACTTGAACAAGCCTGCGCCGTTGGGCATACCCGACGGCAGTTGTCCTTGAAAAGCGACTATCGTGGGCGCCGTGATCAGTTCGGCAGTCGCGGGTATATGCGCTCCACCCAGCGCCAGCACGACGGTTGCCGATAAGGCTGCGACTGCCAAGAGACATGCAGCCGCAATCCATCGCGCGACTCGTTTGTTCCAGCGCAATTCGATGATGATTCGATTGGTGGAAGTGTCCGTTTTAGACATGAGAGCCTCCTGTTGAAGGTGACTGCGTCTTGACCCGGTCGTGATGGTTGTCGGTCGCTTCATCTTCGCAACATACCCTGTAGCCGCCTCAGTCGCTTTCCTTCTCGCTTTTCCGTCTGCGCGGGCTAGGCTTCTGTACTGCCCATGGCGACACAGTTCCCACACGCATAATAGTACCTCCGGTTATTGACTGTCAACACCGGCTAGCGTTGTCGCTTGCGGTTTATGCGCTTTTGTCCCCACCAAATACCACGTCTCCATCTCCCCTTTGCCCTTGATCAGCACCGTGCCGCGCGGCTCGCAGATGAACTCATCTTTGATCAGTTCGTAGGTGTTGCGCGTGATTTGAATCTGGCCGGCCGTGCCTTGCGATTCCATGCGGCTGGCGGTGTTCACCATGTCGCCCCACAGGTCGTACTGGAACTTCTTGCGCCCAATCACGCCGGCAATCAGCGGGCCGGAGTTGATGCCGATGCGGAAGTCCACCCGCTTGCCCCGGCGCGGCGGCTGGCTCTGGATATAGGCGGACATCTCCAGCGCCGCGCGCGCGGCCGCCTGCGCGTGGTCGGGGCGCGGGCGCGGCACGCCGGAAGCGACCATATAGTTGTCGCCGATGGTGCGGATTTTTTCAAGATCGTGCTTTTCCACCAGCGAATCGAAGTGCGAGAAGATCTCGTTGAGCAGATCCACCATCTCCACCGGCGCCATCTCGGCGGTCAGCGGCGTGAAGCCGACCAGATCGGCGTAGAGCACGCTGGCGTGATCGTACTGGTTGGCGATGGTGCGTGTCTCGTTCTTCAAGATGAGAGCGACCTCTTTCGGCAGCACGTTGAGCAGAAGGTTCTCGGACTTCTCCTGTTCAATGTGCAGTAATTTCAGGAATGTTTCCTTCTGGCCGACGAAGTAGTAGAGCAGCACGAAGGCGATGCCGCAGACCGCGCCGATGTTCATCACGAAGAAAAGGACGATCCACACGGGCGACAAGTGGTTTTCGAGACGGACGAAGGGCTGGAGCAGGCCGCTGAGAGCGACGAGGCCCACATAGGTTACAAACCAGCGCCACGCCCGGCGCGGCTCATCGAAGACCAGCGCGCCCAGCGGCGACAACAGCGACCAGATGATCACGGCGCTGGAGTTGATAAAGCCGCCGAGCGTGATCATCAGGAGAAACGGCAGCAGGAGAATGAGTAATAACTGGCTGAAGCGGAAGAAGTGATAGCGGTGCGTCCGGGCGAAGACGACGATGCTGATGAGCGAGAGAATAGTGTAGCTCAACGGGATGGAGCCGGCTAGCCATTCCCCCAGCGCCACGTACAGCAGTCCCCACAGTGCGGCGGCGGTCGTGACCATAGGCGAGCAGATAACCAGCAGGGTCTTCGGCAGACGCACCTCGTCACTGTCGGCGGGGTCACGGCCGATATGTGACAGGGTCAGGACTATACGGTTCAGCAAGGATTGGAACAAGGCGCACCCCTCTCGTGTGTTGGTTTATCGCGATGCGAACAACGGGTCGGTTTTGGCGGCCATGATGAAATCATTGCGATGCAAGCCTTTGATCTTGTGCGTCCACCAGGTCACCGTCACACGCCCCCACTCGGTCAAGATAGCCGGATGATGCCCTTCGGCCTCGGCCAGCGCGCCCACGCGCTGGGTGAAGGCCAGCGCCTGCGCGAAGTTTGGAAACTTGAACACGCGCTCCAACCGGTTGATGCCGCCGCGCTCCACAATCTGCCAGCCGGGCACCTGTGGCTGAAATTCGGCTATCTCGGCTTCCGTCACCACCGGCTCGCCGCCGCGGCAGGCGACGCATTTCATGCTTGTCAGCGTATCCATTGCCCCTCCTGTGAATTGCATTATACTCGCGGGGCGATGGCTGTGCCAGTCATACGGCTGTTGCTAGGGCCATCGCATCAAAAATGGGCTGAGAGCGGCTGGTGAGATAATAGGCTATTCTTGCATGAGGAGAGTAGCCATGACTCAGCCCATCGCGGGCCGGATTACAGAACATTTTGCCCAACTGAAAGATCCGCGCATCGAG
>JACQEC010000122.1 GCA_016200765.1 Chloroflexota bacterium
CTCGACCAGTTTCAGGCGATGGCGCGCGCGCAGGCCATGCACGACAGCGGCTTGCGCGAGGACGAGGTCGAGTTACTGCGCCTGATCGCCGATGGCGCAACCAACAAGGAAGTGGGCGAGAAGCTGTTCTGGAGCGAGGTCACGGTCAAACGCCGCGCCAGCGATGTCTATAGCAAACTCGGTGTGGCTGACCGCGCGCAGGCTGTCGCGGAAGCGATGAAGCGAGGGCTCATTTGAGAAATCCCGGCATCACAGGCCGCCGCCGCGCGCGGTGGGCTATCGCGCTCGCGGCGGGGTTTGCGTTGCTCATCATAGGATGCGAAAGCGCGCCCGTTGCGACGACCGTCGGCGCTACTCCCACACCTCAAACCATCGCCGTCACCGCGCCAACCGCACAGCCCCCGGACGTTGAACAAAGTGCGCCAGTCGCTATCGCGGCGACCGCGCCGCCGGAGCCGGTCAGCACGGCCACCCGTGTGGCGCCCACGCCCGCGCCGGCGGCGACGCAAACGCCCCCGCCAGCCGCCACATCCACCCGGTCGGCCTCCGCGCCGCCGGCCATCCTCTTCACGCCACAGCCGACGCCGACCACCGGCCCCAGCGCAACGCCTCTGCCGACGTTTGCGGTGCCGCCCGGCTTCCCCACCGAGACGCCGTCGCCGGACTATCTCTCGTGGGCGCGGCCCGGCGCCTATCGCTCACCCTACTTCGCGCCCTTCGCGCTGGAGAGTTTCAGCAGTAATCAGCCGCTCGCCACCACCTACTTCTTCTACTGGTTCGATTACACGGGCCGCACGGGCGGCACGCCTCCGCGCACCGACTTCCTGCCGTTCAAGCCGACCGACATTGCGACCACGAGTTTCTTCGAGCCGGGCTGGTACGAAAAGCAGTTCTCCGATATGCTCGACGCCGGCATTGATTTTGTTCTGCCGGACTACTGGGGCGAGCCGGGGCAGTACGGCCGCCGCGTCGCGCCCGCGCCGGTGCTCAACTACTTCGCCACACAGGGCCTCCCGCCGATGATCGAGGCGCTCGACCGGCTGCGCGCGCGCGGCAAGAACCTGAAGCTGGGGATGTTTCTCGACACGACGATCATGAACAACGAGGACCTCACCACCGCGCGCGGCAAGCAAATCCTCTACGCCTCCATCCGCGACTACTACTCGCGTATCCCGCCGGTTCATTGGGCCGCCATTGACAACCAACCGATTGTCTGGCTGTATGACGCGCAGAAGGTCTATGCGTTCAACCAGTCAACCTTCGACTATATCTATGAGCAGTTCGCCAAGGATTTCGGCGGCCTGCGCCCGTATATCGTCCGCGAACTGCAATGGTATCAGGCGAAGAACACCACGACGCAGGAGATCATCAAGACCGAAGGGATGTATGGGTGGGGCGCCGCGCCCTCCGGCTTCAATTCCGACCCGCGTTTCACGGTGGCGGAGGTCGGACCGGGGTTTAGCAACACCCAGTTCGGCGGTCAGGGGCGGCTCTTCACCGACCGCGCGGGCGGCCAGTATTACGAAGAAAACCTGATTCTGGCTCTGCGCTCGCGCCGCAAAATACTGGCCGTTGAAACGTGGAACGAGTTGGGCGAAGCCTCCGGTATTCTGGAGACGTTGGAATTTGGCCGCCAGTACATCGAGTTGACGCGCAAATATGTGGATATGCTCAAAGCCGGGCGCATTCCCTAGCCGCCCATTGATCGCACACGGACAGGTTGCTCCCGATGCCCGACATGCTTGTCAAACTATACGCCTTGCCGGATGGCGCGGACGATTTTGCGCGCCTGCGGCGCGAGGGTGTGGACGTGCGCCGCGCGCTCGCGCCGGAGAAGCATCTCGTCGTCGCGTGGGTGCGCCGGCGCTTCAGCGAGTATTGGGCCAGCGAATGCGAGGTGGCCTTCGCCCGCGCTCCCCTCTCCTGCGTCGTCGCCGTGTCGCAGAGCCGGCTGGTCGGCTTCGCCTGCTACGATGCGACGATGAAGGGCTTCTTCGGCCCGACGGGCGTCCTGCCCTCCGAGCGCGGGCGGGGCATCGGCCGCGCGCTGTTGATCGCCGCGCTGGAGGCCATGCGCGCCGAAGGCTACGGGTACGCCATCATCGGCGGCGTTGGCCCCGCCGAGTTCTACCAGAAGGCAGTTGGGGCCACTTTGATCGAGGGGTCTAGCCCCGGCATCTATCGCGGGATGCTCCGCCCAGCCGCCATCGCAGACGACGAAGGGCAACCCGCAGAGCCAAGCGAACCAGAATAGAGAAAGGTAAACCTTTTCAGCCATGCCACGCCAACCCATAACCTTGCGCCCGAGCGCCGCCGACCCCGACGCGCGCGTCATTAACAACTTGCCGGGGCGGTTCAGCACGGAAGACTGGCGCGTCTATTACTGGGACACGGCGGCCAGCGGCGAACTGCGCGACCGCCACTGCATCATCCAACTGCCGCTGGGCAGTGCCGCGCACGCGCCCCCGATCACCATCGGCGAGCCGGGCATGGTGCTGAAGGTGCGGCGCTGGGGCGTGACGATCTCCTCCGGCCTCTTCGAGCTGATCGGCTTTGACCCGCAAGCCTACCTGACGCACGACGCGCAGGCCTACCCCGGCGGTGACGACGAAGAGATTGTGGACGTGGTCATGCGCGCCGTCAATTTCGACCTGCCCAGCGAGTTTGTCATCGCCAGCGACGAGCATCCCTTCCTCTTATTCGACCCGGCGGGCGAGTTGAAGGGCAGTTACACCAAAGGCCACTCCTACCTCGGCGCGCTCGCCTATCACGTCTCCAAAGGGCGCACGACCGCCACCTTCAACACCATGCGCCACTTCGACCGCGAGCTATACGACCGCGCCGTGAACAGCCTCCTGCGCGCGCTGTAGGGCTGTCAGCGGATGGGCTATCAACGGATTTTAAGATAACGGATGAACGGATTACGGTGCATTACAGCAACACGCGCCCCAATCCGCTAATCCGTTATCCCAATCCGTTGATAGCCTCCCGTCGCGTGGTCTGGGACATAAGGTGTTTGTCTTCGACTGATCAACACTCCCAAATGAAACTCGCCTATCCGCTAATCCGTTATCCCAATCCGTTGATTGTGGCTGGCCGCGTGCGCGGCGCATGGCGACCCGCCGCCCACCGCCACGCCGCCTGTAGTGCCCACCCAGACGCCAGCCCCGTGGTCGCCTGACCCGCAGTCGTTCATCCCTTCCGGCGCGCGCATCGCCAACACGATGTACGTTGACAGCGATGGCGGCGGCTTGAGCGAGTGGGTGGTGATCTATCAGGATCGGGGCGCCGGGCGCGGCCTGGTGATCCGGCGGGAGGGCGAGGGCGGGCGCACCTACCCGCTTGGCGGCGCGCCGCCGGCCGCGCTCTTCCAGCAGGGCTGGATCGCGACCACCGTGCGCGACATCAACGGCGACGGCCAGATTGAGATCATGGTGAGCGGCGCAAACCGGGACGGGGGGCAATCGATCAACGTCTTCCAGTGGGACGGCCAGACGTACGCGAGCCTGCTCTCGCTGACCGGTGAAAAAGGCGTCGCGATTGACGACGCGGAGAACAAGGGCATCTACGATTTTACCGCCCTGCAGTTGCTCTTCCCGCGCGCGGCCATCATCCGCACGACCCATGCCGAGTGGCGGCAGTCGGCGTATCAGCAGACCAGCGATGTGCTGTTCCTGCTGGGCTCGCCCATCGCCTTGAGCACTCCGGAAGAAGTGACGCTGGCCTACTACACCTACTTGCGGCGGGGGCAAACCGAGCAGGCGTTTGCTTTGCTCGGTGAGCCGCAGAAATTGCTGACGCCGCTGGATGCGCTCGCGGCGTTGAGCCGCGAGTTGGACGGCGCGAGCGTCGAGACGATGGAGGTGGTCGAGGAGAGTTCAAGCCGCGCGGTCGTGTCGCTGTCGGTCAGGACAGCGACCTCCGCGGCGGGGCAGGTGATCCGGCTATACGTCTGGCATCTGCAAAAAGAGAACCAACGGTGGGTGTTGTGGGCATTGACCGCGCCACCGTAGGGGCGAAGCCGCGCGTTCAACGGATTGCCTGCGGCGCAACGGATTAGCGGATTGGCGCCTTGGTCGTCGCGAGGTGTCGTGCAAGACGATGACTGACGTGGCCCCCGACTGGATCGGGGGTGGTCATCATCGCTAACGAGCGCCTAAATCCGTTAATCCGTTATCCCAATCCGTTGAGCGCGCGGCTTCGCCCCTACCGACGTTGCCACTCGTCCAGCACGATGCGGTGCGTGCGGAAGGCAATCTGCTCCGGCGGCGGCAGTTCTTGCCGCGAGAAATAGCGGGCTTCCTTCGCGTCGTCGCCCGGCGCCAGCGCGCCGCCGGCCGCCTGCGCGTGATAGAGAATCAGAATCCCGTTGCCGCGCGCCGCGTCCCAGTAGCTATGCAAGCCCATTAACGCGCCCAGCCGCACGTCCAGCCCCGTTTCCTCTTTCGCCTCGCGCACCGCCGCCTTTTCCGGCGACTCGTCATGCTCCACGAAGCCGCTGGGCAAGCACCACAAGTCCATGCCCGGGTTGACCCCGCGGCGAATCAATAGCACGCGCCCGTCCTCCTCGATGAAGACGCCCGCGCCGACCTTCGGGTCGCGGAAGAAGATGTAGCCGCAGGTGGCGCAGGTCATGCGCGGCCGCCCATACTTTTCCTGCGCGGACAGCCGCGCGCCGCCACAGCGCGGGCAGTAGCGCGTGGTGCTGAAGCCATGCAGGTAGCTGGCGGCCCAATCGGCCAGCGCGGCGGCGTGCAGGGGCGGCTCAATCGGCGCGGGCAGTTCGTTGGGCGCGAAGAATGACACGCCCGCGCGCGGCTCGCCGCTGTCGAGGCTCGCCGTATAGACGATGAGCAGGCCCTCGTCGCCGCTATACACGCCGCTCAAGCGGTCAATCGCCGCAGGCAGGCCCACCTGCTGTTGGAGCGCGTCGCGGGCGATGGGCTGTGGCAAGCCGCCGCGCGCCACCGGCGCGGCCGGCAACGACCAGCCGCCGCCTGCGCGCACCAGCGCGGCCCGCTGGCGGCTCAAGCCAATCGCCGCCGCAGTCACGTTGTTGTTGGGATCACTCATCGCTTTTCCGCCACCGCCATGATGGAGGTGCCGATGGGCAAATTGACGCGGCGCAGTAAGGCCGCTTCTACGCGATAGACCCCGCCCATCAGCGCGTTGAGCCATGTGGGCGTCGCGCTCAAGTCCGATCCTTTTTCCGCGCTGACACCGCGCCTCGCCAACCGCCAGAGCGCGGCGAGGGGGAAGATGAAAAAGTTGGCGTAGGAGAGCCTGCGTACCGCGAAGCCCGCCGTCTCCAGTTTCTGCTGTAGTTCGCCCGCCGTGTAGCGCCGCGCCGCGCCGTAGGCTTCGTCGTGCGCGCTGCGCAGGAAGCCCAGCGCCGAATCGGTGACGATCAGATGGCCGCCGGGGACGAGCACGCGGGCGATCTCGCGCAGAGCCGCTTGATCGTCCTCCACCCGGCGGTGGTACAGCACGTCGAAGGCCGTGACCATTTCAAACGCGCCGCTGGCGAAGGGCAGAACCGGCAGCGCCGCCCGGCTCAAGCGCGCCGCCTGCCGCCGCGCGGCCAGGCCAATCGCCAACGCGCTCATGTCCACCGCGTAGGCGCGGCCGTAATTCGTGAGCACGCGAAACATGCCGCCGGTGCCGCAACCCACGTCGAGGATGGGGCGCGGGGGATGCGCGGGAAGCGCGTCCAGCAGGGCGCGCACCAGCCGCCGCTTGCCGGCGAACCACCAGTGCGTGTCTTCGAGGTTGAACATCTTGACGTATTCGTCGTCGCGCATCGAGGTTACCGGCTGACCGCCAGCCGCAGAATGGTGGTCACGTATTTCCGCCCGCGGCGGATGAAGCCTGTGAAACTGGGCGCGGTCTTGCTCTCGCCCGAGGCGCGCGGCGCGCAGATGTATCCGACCTCGACCACGCGAAAGCCGCGGCGCACGGCGCGCACGAGGAAGTCAATACAGTATTCGCCGTAGTCGCCGCGCAGGGCAATCTGCTCCAGCACGCTCCGCCGCGCGGCCACAAAGCCGGTGGTGTAATCACGCACCGGGCCGCCGAGGAGGATTTTGGCGGCGAGGTTGATCACC
>JACQEC010000123.1 GCA_016200765.1 Chloroflexota bacterium
ATCCGCTCGGTCGTGATTAACACCGAGCACGAGGCGTTTGACCGCGGCCTCGCCGCCGGCCTAGCGCGCTCGCTCAGCGGTGAAATCTACACCTTGCGCCAGCTCAAGGCCGAGGAGATTCTGGAGACCGTGCGCGGGGAACTGAACCTGATGGGCAGTGACAAAAAAGGCGAGCCAAGGAAGTAAGACTTCCGATTTGGAGAGCAGGCTTCAGCATATGGAGAGCAGGCTTCAGCCGATGCGATGGCTCCCTTTCTCCGTCCGACTGAAGCCTGCTCTCCCGCGGCATCATTTGGAGCGCAGGCTTCAGCCCACTGGTATTAAGTTAAGGCGCGGCGCACGTGATTACGGGCCATTTGACGCTACGTTCCTGCCCTATCAAGACGAAAAGTGCATCGCACCTGACCCACTTGACGCTTAACTTAATGCCAGTGGGCTTCAGCCGGTGCGATGGCTCATCCTCCCCATTTGGCTGAAGCCTGCTCTCCTACCTCGCTCGGCGGCGGCGTCTACCGCACGTAAATATTCGACGCGATGTAGTGGCTGACCGACACCACCCGCTCGCCCACCCGCAGGGTCAGCGCCCCTTCGTGCGGCTCGTGATCCAGCATGACGCCTGCCGCGCCGGGGACCATGCCGCGCGCTTCCACGAAGTATAGAACCTCAATCGCATTCTCAACCGGCTCGGCCACGCGCTGGATCACAAACGCCTCGCCGGTCTGGAGCGTCGTCAGCGGCCTCCAGTCTTTGTCCTGCGGCGGTGGGTTGCCCGGAATCGGATTGCCGTGCGGACAGGTGGACGGGTAGCCGAGGTATTTGTTCAGCAATGTCTCCACCTCCGGCGACAGCGCGTGCTCGATGCGATGCGCCTCCGCATCGGCCTTCGCCCAGCCCATGCCCAGCACATCGGTCAGCCAGCGCTCCACCAGCCGGTGACGGCGCATCAACTGCTCTGCGGTCTCAATCCCCTTCGGGGTCAGCTCCACCTCCTTGTGGACACCCAGCCTCACGTGCCCATCGCGCACGAGGCGCTTGATCGTAGCCGTCACGGTGGGCGGCGAGACGCGCAATAGTTCGGCAAGGCGCGCACCGATCACCCGCTGTCCCTCATCGGCCAGCATGTAGATTGCTTCGAGATATTCTTCGGCGGTGGCGGTCGTTTCAGTCTGTTTCATATTTTTTATGAATTTTCTTATAGATATTGACAAAAATGCGATGTTAGTGTATACTAACATTATAGGTTCGCAATGGCTTACGAATCACTCGCCTGACACCCGCCCGTTATCACTCATGCCACTACCTCCGCTGCGCGGCATGGATGACTCTGATCGTGCGTAATGCGAGCGACCCGTGTGGCTTCAAGCCCCACGGAATGTGATTATAGTGACTCAACAGGCCCTTGCCAAATCCACTTCCTACTAATCAGGAGATATGCCATGAGTTTCACCCAGACCGTCTTGCTCGGCGCTATCGCTGGATTCACCATTTACCTTGGCTTGCCGATCGGCAGGCTCCGCCGGGTGTCGCAAAAGGCCGCGTCGTTCCTTACGATGACGTCAGCCGGCATTCTCATATTCCTGCTCTTTGACATCGTTAGTCACATCAAAGAGCCGATTGAAGATACGCTCAAGGACGTGCTCGCCGGAAAAGCAGAGGCGGTCGAGTTCTGGTGGCTTGCGGCTATCTTCGCTTTCGGGCTCGCGGTGGGCTTGCTCGGTCTGGTGGCTTTTGAGTCGCGGTTCATGAGGGCAACTCCGGGATCGGCACGGCCATTAACGCCGGCGCGTCTGGCGATGATGATTGCCATCGGTCTCGGTTTGCACAATTTTTCGGAAGGGCTGGCCATCGGCCAATCGGCCGGTCAAGGACAGATCGCGCTAGCGTCATTGCTCATTGTTGGCTTTGGCTTGCACAATGCCACCGAGGGCTTTGGCATCGTGGGGCCCTTGGCCGGCGCCCAGCCCTCGTGGGCCTTCTTGGGTCTGGCGGGTTTGATCGGCGGCGGGCCCACGTTTCTAGGTACCATCATTGGCTATACGTTCACCTCCCAGCCCTTGTCCATCCTGTTTCTGGCCCTAGCCGCTGGGGCCATCCTTTACGTCATCAGCGAGCTTTACCACGTTGCCCGCCGTTCCGGCACGAAACATATAGAGATGTCGGGCTTACTGGTTGGCTTCCTGCTCGCCTACGGGACGGAGTTAATCCTCGAGATGGCAGGAGGCTAGCGCGGTCGCGCGAATTTGACACTTTTTAATCCTCTGTGGTAGACTTTCGTCATCTTACTCACAAGGAGGCGCACGAATGAAAGCCGTTCATGGTCGCAAGCTGAATGTTGTGGAAAATCTGCATCGGAGTGCGCCTGCTGTCGTGTAAGCGTCCGACTCACATTGGGTTCGACCTCACAGCCACAGGCGCGCTCCAGCCCTGTGGTTTTTTTGTTGTCCGATAGCCGCGGGGTGTTGCGCCGCGGCTGTCTTTTTTTTCGATCCCCCGGCGGGGATGAAAGGAAACCCGTTGAACCCGATACTGAATCAACCCGAGAGCCTTGAGGAAGGCTCCGCTAACCATACCCATCTGAACACCATTCCCGACGGCGCTGTCGAGAGCGAACCGTACGACGAATACACACTGCCGTTTGAAGAATTACCGCACTTTGAAATATCGCCCAAGACCCAACGCCGCAAGGCGATGACCGGGCGGCGGCGCTCGGAACTGGCCGCGCAGGTCGGCGGGAGCGGCGCCCGCGATGACTTCCACTTCACCTTCAAAGCCGCGCGCTTTGAAGAAGAGTGGCTCATTGCGTATCTAAAAGTCTTTTACGACGACCACCTCATCACCGATGTGCTCCGGCAGGTCAAGGGCGGCAAGGAAGCCACCGTCTATTGCTGTAAGGCCCACCCCAAGCTCGACCTAGACCTCGTGGCCGTGAAGGTCTATCGCCCGCGGCGCTTCCGCAACCTGCGCAACGACGCGCAGTACCGGCAGGGCCGCACGGTGCTGGACGATCAGGGCAAGGGCGTGCGCGCGCACGCGCGGCGCGAACAGCACGCCATGCAGAAGAAGACCCATTTCGGCCAGGAACTCCTGCACGGCTCGTGGTTGGCGCACGAGTATCGGACCCTGCAGAAACTCTACGCCGCCGGCGTGGACGTGCCCCGTCCCATCGCCCAGAGCGAGAACGCCATCTTGATGGAGTATCTGGGCGAGGAGGGCGAGTCGGCCCCGGCGCTCCAAGATGTTAACCTGTCCCGCGAGGAAGTGCGCCCGCTGTTTGAGCGGGTGATGCGCAACATCGCGCTGATGCTCGGGCAGGATCGAGTGCACGGCGACCTGTCGGCGTATAACGTTCTGTACTGGGCCGGCGAGGTCAAGCTGATTGACTTCCCGCAGGCGGTTGACCCGTACGTCAACCCCGACGCGCGGCAGTTGTTCAACCGCGACGTTCAGCGCATCTGCCAGTACTTCGCCCGCTACAAACTTCGCGCCGACGCGAGCGAGTTGGCGCAAACCCTCTGGCAACAGCATACGATGGTGGGAAACGACCTGTAGCGGCCAGGGCCAATCCGTGCTAGACTATGCCTGAGGTTGCTCTGCGATGAAAGCCGTTGTGATGGCCGGGGGCGCCGGCTCGCGCCTGCGCCCCTTGACCGTCGCCCGCCCCAAGCCGATGGTGCCGGTGGCGAATAAGCCGGTGCTGGAGCACGTCCTGACACTGCTGAAGCGGCATGACTTCGAAGACGTGATCATCACCTTGCAGTTCATGGCGCCCACCATCCAGAACTTCTTTGGCGACGGCGAAGCGTTTGGCGTCCACATCCATTACTCCATCGAAGACGCGCCGCTCGGCACCGCCGGATCGGTCAAACTCGCGCAAGACCTGCTGGGCGATGAGCCGTTCCTCGTCATCAGCGGCGACGCGCTGACCGACTTTGACCTGCGCGCCATCATGGACGATCATTGCCGGCGCAAGGCTCTCGCCACCGTCGCGCTGTACGCGGTGCCCAATCCCCTTGAATACGGCATGGTGATCACCGACGCCGACCGGCGCATCACGCAGTTCGTCGAAAAGCCGTCGTGGGGCGAAGTGATCAGCGACACCGTGAACACCGGCATCTACGTGCTCGACCCGGCCGCGCTATCGGTTGTCCCTCAAGATACCCCTTTTGATTTCAGCAAAGACCTGTTCCCCAAACTGTTAGAGAACGGCGCCCCCCTCGGCGGCTTTGTCGCCTCGGGCTACTGGTGCGATGTGGGCGACCACACCAGCTACGCGCAGGCCAACGCCGATTTTCTTGGCGGCAAGATCAAACTGCCGATGGCCGGCCAGCACACCCGCGGCAACGTGTGGGTTGCCGACGACGTGGAAATCGCCGCGGACGCGCAGGTCTATGGCCCGGCCTTGTTGGGGCGCGGCGTCAAGCTCAAGGAGGGCGTGGTCATTCACGGCCCGACCGTCGTCGGCGATTACACGGTTGTGGACGCCCACGCCCATCTGGACCGCTCGATTGTCTGGCGCAATTCGTATATCGGCGAGCGCGCCGAGGTGCGCGGCGCGGTCATTTGCCGCCAGTGCCGCCTGAAGGCGGGCGCCGTGATGTTCGAGGGCGCGGTGCTGGGCGATAACTGCGTCGTGGGCGAGGATGCCTTTATTCACCCGAACGTGCGCGTCTGGCCCAACAAAGAGATCGAGACCGGCGCGACGATCAAATCGTCCATCGTCTGGGGCGCGCAGGGCCGGCGCACCCTCTTCGGGCGGTTCGGCGTCACCGGCCTGGTCAATGTGGAACTGACGCCGGAGTTTGCCGCCAAACTTAGCGCCTCGTTCGGCGCGACCATGAAGGTCGGCAGTATTGTGACCGTCAACCGCGACCTCAACAGGGCCTCGCGCATGATCAAGCGGGCAATCGTGGCCGGCTTGCCGTCGGCCGGCGTCAGCGTCATAGACCTCGAAAACGTGCCGATTCCCGTGGCGCGCTTCTACACGCGCGCGACGCGCGCCGCGGGCGGCATGCATGTGCGCCTGTCGCCTTATGACCGGCGCGTGATTGATATCAAGTTCTTTGACCCGGACGGCTTGCCCATCGGTAAGAGCGTTGAGCGCAACATCGAGCGCGCGTTCTTCCGCGAAGACTTCCGGCGCGTCTATCTGGACGACATCGGCAAGATTGATGCCGCGCCCGAGGTGATCGAGCGCTACAGCGCGCACTTCACCAACGCGCTGAACGTCGAGGCGATCCGGAGCCGCAAATACACCATCGTGGTGGATTATGCCAACGCGCCCGTTGTGCTGGCCCTGCCGAGGCTGTTCAACGAGCTGGGCTGCACGATTATTGCGCTCAACGCGCCGCTCGACCCCGACAAGATGTCCATGCCGCGCGCCGAGCTAGACCAGGGGCTTGACCTGCTGGGGCGCATTACCGGCGCGACGCGCGCCGACTTCGGCGTGCGCTTTGACGTGGGCGGGGAGCGCCTGTTTGCGGTCAACGCCGAGGGACAGCGCATCGGCGACCCTCTGCTGGCGGGCGCGCTGGCGGAGTTGAGTCTGCGGAAGCGCAAAGGGGGCAAGCTCGCCGTCCCCGCCAATGCGTCGTCCGCCGCAGATCGAATAGCCGAAGGGCACGGCGCGCAAGTGGTTCGCACGCGACTGGACTCGACCGCGCTCATGCTCGCGTCCAGCCAGCCCGATGTCGTGATGGCGGCAGATGGCGCCGGCCATTTCATCTTTCCGGAATTTCAGCCCGTGCCCGACGCGCTGTTTGCCGCGTGCAAACTGTTGGAACTATTGGCGACAGAGGATACAACCGTGCAGGACGTGATCGCCGCACTGCCGCCGCGTTCGGTCGCGCACCGGTCGGTGGCGTGCGCGTTGGATGCCAAGGGGCGTGTGATGCGCCGGATGCATGAGCGGTACGAAGCCAACAAGGTCGAGCAGGCGGAGGGACTGCGCCTTGAATTCGACCTTGAATGGGTGCTGGTCTTGCCCGACCCCGAACTCCCGCAGTGTCACATCTATGCCGAATCGGCCAGCGCGAGTGATTCCCAGCGGCTCGCGGAGAAATTCGCGCAGATCGTCGGGGCCCTGCTGTAGGGGCAGGGCTTGCCCCTGCCCGCACCAGGGCAGGCGCAAGGCCTGCCCTTACGAGTTGACGAACCCCTCAAATCCGACTAAAATATAGGTATATTTCAGCCCTCTAAGGAGATAACACCCATGCCCATGTCCAAGAGTCAGGTCGCCGCAGCACTCGCCGATAAGGTGGGAATTAACAAGAAGCAGAGCACAGCCTACCTCGACGCTCTAGCGGAACTGGCGTACGAGCAGGCCAAGTACCAGTTCACCCTGCCGGGGCTCGGCAAGCTCGTGCTCAAAGACCGGCCGGCTCGCGCTGCTAAGCACACGTTCGGTGACAAAAAAGGGCAGGAATACACAATCCCCGCGGGGAAGGTCGTCCGCTTCCGCCTGTCGAAGACGGCCAAGGACGCCATCCTGGGCGCGAAAAAATAGGCTCCGTTATCGGTTGACTCCCCCCGCTGCTCCGGCCAACAACTCCTCGACCTCCTGCCGCGACACGAGCGCGTAGTCGCCGGGGATGGTCATCTTCAGAGCAGCGAGGGCATTGCCGAGCGCCAGCCCACGCGCGATATTGCCCTCCAGACAGCCGGCGATGAAGCCGGCATCAAACGCATCGCCCGTGCCAATCCGATCCACGGTGTGCACAACCGGCGCGGGCTCGGCGCGAAAGAAGCGGCCGCTGGACTTGTCGTAGGCCACTGAACCCTGCGCATTGAGCGTCATGGCGACCACCCGGCGCGCAAACCGCCCAGCCAGATTTGCAAGCATCTCTTCCGGCGTATCGCCCTGCACGCCGAAGACGCGGGCCGCGTCGGATTGCGTCACGATCACCACGTCGGCCTCGCGGCACAACGGCTCAAGCGCGGCGCGCGCCTGCTCTGGCGTCCATAAGCGCGCGCGGTAGTTGACATCGAACGACACGCTCAGGCCCAGCTCGTGCGCCCGGCGCAGCGACTCGGCCACCAGCCCGTAGCACGACTCGCTCAGCGCCGCGGTGATGCCGGTCAGGTGCAGCCAGCGCGCCTCGGCCAGCAGGGGCCATGGAAAATCCTCAAGGGTCATTTGACTCATCGCCGAGTTGCGCCGGTCATAGAGCACGGCGCTGGCGCGCGGCGGCGCGCCGACTTCCAGAAAGAACAGCCCCACGCGCCCGTCGTCGGTCCAGATCACGTGGCTCGTGTCCACGCCCCACTGTCCGAGTTCGCCCGCGATCTTGCGCCCCAGCGGGTTGTTCGCCAGCCGCGAAATCCAGCACGTCTGATAGCCCAGCCTTGCCAGCGCCACCGCGACGTTGGCCTCCGTGCCGCCGTGCCGGAAGTCCAGCGTCTGCGCCTGCTCCAGCCGCTCGTAGTTGCGCGTGGAGAGGCGGATCATGTTCTCGCCAAAGGCGAGCAGGTCGTAGCGTGTCATGCCCTACCGCAAAAGCCCCGGCAAATACAATTTGTACGGGTATGGGCTTAAGATGATGGTCGCGTTGTTATACGGCCCATACTTCCCGTTCTTGTCAATGATCGCCACACGCCAGTAGTAGTTTTTGTCGGTGACGTACGTAAAGAGCGGCGTGTAGCGCGCGTTGTTGGTTATCTGATCATCATAGAGCGGCGAGAACGACGGGAATTGCGAGACTTGAATACTGTAATTGTTGGCGCCGTTGACGGGCGTCCACACGAAGGTCGGCGTGGCCGGTACGCCACTGCCGTTGGTCGGGCTAATCAGGGTCGTGACCGGATACTGCTTGGTCACCTGCGCCGCCGCGCTGTAACTGCCGAGCGTCCCGTTGCCGTCCATCATGGCAACGCGGTAGTAGAATGTGCCGTCATCGTAGCCGATGGTGGGCGTCCAGCACGATTGCTCGGTGTCGTCGCTCTCAAGAATTGAGGAGAAGGTCGGGTCGCCGCGGCTGATTTGTAGACGATACCTCCACGCCGCCAGCACGGCGATGCTGTTGGTCGTCGTGATGAGCGGATCCCAGCAGAAGGTGGGACTGCGTCCGACCACGCCAGCGGGCAGCGTATTCAGATTCGCCGCCAGCGGCAGGGTCTGCGTGAAGAGCCGCGGCGCGGTCCAGTTATTCGTCACGCCGCCCAAACGTTTGATGCGCACGCGCCAGTAGTAGCTGGCATTGCCCAGCGTACCGCTGGGTGTGTAGGCGTTGCGCGCGGTGTTGTCGTCAATCACCGGAGAGGCAAAGCCGGGGTCTACCGCCACCTGAATGTTGTACGTTTCCGCGCCTTCGGCCATGTCCCATACGAAGGTCGGCGTGGCGAGGGTGACTGAGGTGGTCAGTGCGAAACTGACGGTGGTGGTCAGGCTCGTAGGCACAAGCCCTTGGCGGTTGAACGCGGTTGACTGGCTCCACGAGCCATAGGGAACACCGGTCGCGTTATAGGCGGGGCGCACGCGCCAGTAGTAAGTGTTGTCGCCCTGCAGGTCGCCCGGGCTGGCGTTGGTGGTCAGGTCGGGTGGAATCAGCGATGAACAGCAGACAGGAGTCTCCGCTACCAGCGACGTAAATTGCGGGTCTTTGTGCACCTGATGGTCAATGCCATAATACGCTGGCACATCCACCGGCAGCTGCCACACGAACGGCGGCACCGATGAGAACTGCACCGGGTCGCCCGTGATATTGCTCGGCGGCAGGGTCACGTTCAATCGCTCCGAGACGCTGCTGAAGCGGCTGAGGGTAGTCACCGCGGGACCGCTATCTGGCGCGCTGTAGGTCACGTTGGGGTCAAACGGCACGGTCGCCTGCGCATGGCCGCCCGCGGACATCGCGCTGAACAGCACAATAGCCGCGCTGTTGGTCGTCTGCTGCATCCCGATAGCCGTGTTCGGCACCTTGACTTCAACGTAGTTAGCCGTCGCGCTGTAATAGAGCGCGCCGCCAATCGCATCCAACGCCTGCGGCGTGCCCCACGCACTGCCGTTCCACGGAAAGATATAGATCGTGCTGGCGGTCAGAACGCCGCCCTGCCGGAGGACGTAAATCGCGTATTCCGGCTGGTGGGCGGTGATGGGCAGAATGTTCAGGCCGAGCGCGTCCCCGTTACCGCCCGACCCGTCCACATGGTCGAGGTCGAGATAGAGACCATAGGTCACGTCCGCGCTGCCGGTCGCGTTGAAGCCAAAGTACCAGAAGTCTTTGGACTGCGCCGCGTAGAGCGTCGTCAGGACATAATTCGTGTCCGTCATAATCCCACTGGTGTTCGAGCCGATCAAGACCTGATTATGGCTGTCGCCGAGCGGGCGGTTTTCGCGCCAGCGGCTCTGCGCGGCCACCTGAAACCGCCAGCCCGCGCTGTAGTTGCCCAGCGCAACGCCGCCACTTAGCGCGCGCACGCGCCAGTAATAGGTGCCGTAACCGAGACGAGTCGGTGGAGCGAAGACCGGATAAGTGACCGTGCTGCTCATGACGATATAACTGGCGCCGAAATTGGCGTCACTGCTGACCTGCACGTCGTAAGCATCGGCTCCCTGCAGGGGCCACCACTCCAACAGCGGCGTCGTCTCCACCCACTCGGAGCCCTGCGCCGGGCGCAGGAGGGTCGGCGTCAAGCCGGTTGTGGCCGACAGCGCCAGCGTGGTGTCAATGCGCGTCTTCCAGACCTGACTCCATTGGCCGATGGGGTTGCCGCCCACCGCATCCAGCGGCATCACGCGCCAGTAATAGACGCCGCCAACCGTCGGCGTGAACGGGTTAGACGCATTGGGCGCGGCGTTCAAGTTCTCAGTGTCAAACGTCCAGTTGCCCGACAGAAAGAGCGGGCTAGGGCTGACCTGCGCGCGGTAGGCCGTGATTTGCGCGGTGTTCGATAGGGTAGAGACGCTGTAGAGCGTTGGCGTAATGATGCGGTGCCACATAAAGACGGGCAGGGGCGCGGTGCGATCCTCGTGGGGCTGTAAGGTAGCCGTAGGCGTGTAGTAATAGTATGGGTAAATCTGGCGAACCGCGAGCGGCGGCGTGATCGGGCTGACAAACGAGACGACGTTGCTGGCTTTACCCAAATTGCCATTCGTGTCAACCGGCGTCACTCGCCAGTAGTAGATGTTCGTCGGCGAGTTGGACTCCCACGGGAAGTTAGGCTTGACGTAGTACGGGTTGATGGTGGTATCGGTGAGGCCGCCGATGGGCGGGAAACTGTTCTGCGTGCTCACCTCAATCTGGTATGAGTGCGCGCCGGCCACCGGTGTCCAACTGAAGAACGGCTCGGAGACGTACTGGTAGTTGTTGACCGGTGTGAGCAGGTCGGGCTGGAGATACCACTGCTTGCGGAACGTCCACGCCGCGCTGAAGGCCGACACCGAACTGCTGGAAATGGCCTCCACGCGCCAGTAGTAGTTCACGTCGTTGGGCAACGTGGATAACGGCGTGTATGACGTGTTCTTGCTGTCTATCTGCGTGTACGAGTTGGGGCTGAAGGTTGGGTCGGTGCCGTATTGCAGACGGTAGTATTGCGCGCCGCGCACGGCCGTCCAGCGAAACGATGGGGTGAAGGTCGGCGTGGCGTTGTTGGCGGGCTCCAACAACGCCGGCACCTGACCGTACAGGACGGTGAACGAGCGCACGACGCTGGGCGTGCCTTCGCGGCTAAAGGGGTCGCGCGGGATGACCCGCCAGTAATAGGTGCCGTTCGCCAGCTTGGACTGCGGCTGATGCGTGGTAGCCAGAGTCGGCAGGTCGTAGGACAGCGTTGTAAAGCCGGTGTTGGGGGATATCTGAAAGCGATAATCAGCCGCGCCCATGACGGGTAGCCATGAAAAGATCGGCTGGTCGTAAAATTCAACCGTCGCCCCATCGTCCGGCGCGGTCAGCGCGGGCAGGTTGCCGACGCTGGCCCACTGCTTGGTAAACGAGCCTGGCGTGGTTTGGTAGCCGCTGGCGTACGGCGAATCCACCTGAACCCGCCAATACCATGTCCCATCCGAGAAGACATCCGCGCTAAGAGGCGTGAATTGTGTATTCGGGGTGGCGATATTGAGCCGGATGCTGGGCGACGAGAAGCCGATGTCCTGACTGAACTGGACGCGGTAATAGGTGGTGCCGGAGATTGGCGTCCAGCTAAAGTCGGGCAGAGCCAACGGCGCGTAGTTCGTGACCGTTGCCGTGATGCCGTTGCCCGGCGAGAGCAATGATGGGACCGGCACGGGTGTCGCGGTAGGCGTCGCCGCCGTCTCATGGCCCGCGCCGACGACCGGCTGAGGCGCTGGGCTGAACAGGCTCACGGCCACCAACGCCAGCCCGACCGTGACGACGAGCATCCAGCGCAAGTCGGTCAACGGTGCCGCATCAGACCCGGAGACTTTCTTCATCTAGGGCGTCCTCTAATGCAAATCCTGCCGCGCCGCAATCACCGGTAGGGGCGAAGCGGCGCGCGCGAACCACCACGTCAACGAGCAGGCCACATGCGCGCGGCTTCGCCCATTGCGGCCATCACGCCCACCGGTAGGGGCGAAGCGGCGCGCACGAATCATCGCAAGAACTGGCAGGCCACTTGCGCGCGGCTTCGCCCTTACACAGCCGGTAGAACGTAGAGCAATTCCTCAATCAGCCCAACCTCCACGCTGGCCCCCACGGCATACAGCGTGGAGCGGCGTGGGTCGGACTCGCTAACCGCCAGCGGCTGGCCGGCCACTGTGACCTCATACTCAATCAGCGAGCCGAGGTACGAGCCGCGCTGGATCACGCCCAGCAATCTCCCGCCGCGGTTGATTGTCACGGCTTCCGGGCGGATGACCAGCGTCGCCGTACTGCCCACCTCCGGCGCGGGGTCGGGGCGCGGCACGCGAAACTGCCGTCGGTCAAACACCTCAATCTGCATCTCGCCGTCGCTCTGTCCCACGACACGCGCGGGCACAAAGTTCGCCTTGCCGATGAAATCAGCCACAAAGCGCGTGGCTGGGGTTTGGTAGATGGCTTGTGGACTGCCGATCTGCTCGATTTGCCCCCGGTTCATCACGACGATACGGTCGGAGAGCGTCATCGCCTCGGCCTGGTCATGCGTCACGTAGACCGATGTCATGTGCAGGCGCTGTTGGATCAGGCGAATCTCCACGCGCATCTGCTCGCGCAGTTTGGCGTCGAGGTTGGAGAGCGGCTCATCGAACAACAGCACCTTCGGTTCCATCACCAGCGCGCGCGCCAGCGCCACCCGCTGCTGCTGGCCGCCCGATAACTGGTTCGGCGCGCGGTTTTCCAGACCGGTCAACTCGGTCAGCTCCAGCGCATCCGCGACCTTGCGCTTGATGTCGCCGATGGGCAGGTTCTTCACGCGCAGGCCATAGGCGATGTTCTCAAAAACGTTCAAGTGCGGGAAGATGGCGTAGGACTGGAACACCATCGCCATATCGCGCCTGTTCGGCGGCAGGTCGTTGACTTGCGCCCCGTCGAGGGTAATGGTTCCGGCGGTGGGATACTCAAAACCGGCGATCAATCGCAGGGTAGTTGTCTTGCCACAGCCGGACGGGCCGAGCAGGGTGACAAACTCGTCCTTCTCGATGGCGATGGATATATCGTTGACCGCGCTGACGGTGCCAGTCCTGTCACGCGATGGGAATTGCTTGACGACGTGGTCGAGGGTCAGGTACATAGGCGTCTTGCGCGGTATTATAGCACATAGATTGCCCTCTGTCGGCGCCCTCTTGGGAGAGCAGGCTTCAGCCGGTCAATAACGCGCAACCCCTTATGCAAACGCGAGCTAGACCCGTCCGGCTGAAGCCTGCCTTCCAGCGCCTCTTCTCGGGAGCGCAGGCTTCATCACCCTGACAAAACCTCATCCGAGTAGAGTTTGTGGATGCGAATCGAGCCGGGCGGCGCGGCCTTCAGACACAGCTCGCAGAGCGTGCATTCGTCCTGCCGCTCCTCCAACACGACCACGCGCCCATCGCGCGCGGCGAAGATGTTGACCGGACAAAGCCCGGCCAGCGACGCGACCACTTCCGCGGCGGGGTTCAGTTCGATGCGGATGAAGAGGGACATCGCAATCGGCCTACGAATCCACTGACAACAGTTGTGGAATCTCCGACAACTTCTGCGCCACCCGCACCCCCGCCGCCGTCAGCCGCTCGATCTTGCGCTGTGGGCTTCCGCGCGTGCCCTCCACGATACTGCCCGCGTGCCCGAAGCGCACACCTTGCATCCGCTCGGCAAAACGCCCGGCCACAAACGCAGCGACCCGCAGGCGGGTTGGGCACTGCATCAGGTGCTCGGCCAACTGCTCCTCCATCACGCCGCCCGGCTCGGCAAAAAGCACGAGCGCATCGGTCTGCGGGTCGGCTTCTAACAGCGGCAGTAAGTCGAGATAGGTCGAGCCAATGATCGGGTCGCCGCCGAGCGAGACGGCTACGCTCTGCCCCAGCCCAGCCATGGTCAGCAGGCTGGCGATCTCGGTGGTCATGCCGCCACTGCGCGAGAGCACCGCCACGCGCCCGCGGGTGTACGCCCGGCGCGCCGCGCTTGCACTGCCACCGCACATACCCACGCGCGTTTCTCCCGGCACAATCAGGCCGAGACTGTTCGGCCCGATGACCCGCGCGCCGGTCTGCGCCGCTTCTTCAAGAATAAATACTACATCGTGGCGCGGCACGCGCTCGGTGATAATAACCACCAGCCGGATGCCGTGCGCCAGCGCCTCTAGCGCCGCGTCCTTCACGAACGGCGCGGGCACCGAGATGACCGAAGCGTCCAACCGGAACTGCGCCTGTGCCTGCGCCACCGTGTCAAACACCGGCACCGGCCCCGCGCGTGTGCCGCCCTTGCCCGGCGTGACGCCGGCCACGACCTTCGCGCCGTAGGCGATGGACTCCTGCGCAAAGGTGGCCGCCTCGCGGCCAGTAATACCCTGTATCAGGATTTGCGTGTCGGCGCTGACGAGGATGGACATGTCAATTTTCAGAATGTTTGGGGCTTTCGATTTTGGATGGCGCAGTGAGTTCATCAGGTTGACGGAATCGCGCGGACGACCTGACCTGAATGAGCGCAAGGACACAAAGCGCGACCAGCGGCACGTTGAGGAGCACGTCTATGACCGCAATGGCGGTTGACCACCACGTATGCGTGTGCGGGTTGGTGACGCCGAGGCCCAGCATGGCCGCGAGGCCGGTGAGGAAGCCGTGGCCGCGAATATCGCCCCACGTCACGCCCAGCATTGCCAGCGCGCGCGGCACGAAGCCCGCCCCGCCGAACTCGCCGGTGAGGTGGCGCAAATGGTTCAGGCCCGCGCCATAGAATGCCTGAAGCGCATAAAGCAGAACAATCACGAAGCCCAGCGACTCGCCCCGCCCGGCCAGCGCCGCGCCAAGCGGAGGGATAATCAGGTAGAATGACGCGACAATGGCGAGAAACTCCGGCACGCTCACGCCCCAATCCGCCGGCTCGTTCAGGAACAGAGCGTCGTCCAGCACATGCATGAGCAAAAAGACAAGGCTGACAACAAACAGGATGGGAACCCAGCGCGTATAGCGAGACATGGACTTGTGATCTCTATGGGTTGTGGACAGCCGCCAGAAACGCCTCAATAGCGGCGCAGGCGCGCTCGAACGCGCCGTCTCCGGCGTCGAGCCAGAGAATATCCGAATTGTCCAACGGAAACCATGCGTACTGCCGCCGCACGAAGCGGCGCGTTTCCGTCTTGAACTGCGTCACGGCGTCCGTCAGCGTGATCTCACCGCGCAAGGCTTTGGCAATCTGTTGATAGCCAAAACCCGACATCGCCGGCAGTCGGTCATCATAGCCGTGCGCCAGCAGTGCCCTGACCTCGTCCACCAGCCCGCTCTCCATCATGGCATCCACCCGCTGGTCAATGCGGCGATACAACTGACTGCGCGGCATCGTCAAGCCCAACTGCAAGGTGTCATAGGCTGGCGGGTTCTTGCCCTGCCGCGCCGAGATCGGCTGGCCGGTGGTCTCATAGACCTCCAGCGCGCGGATCACGCGGCGCGTATTGTGCGGGTCAATCTTCTGGGCGGCGAGTGAGTCAACCTGCTGGAGGCGGGCGTGCAAGTGCGCGCCACCATGCGCTTGAGCCTCGGCCTCCAGGCGCGCGCGCAGTCGCGGGTCGGGCGCGACCCGCGGGATAGTCCAGCCCTCCAACACTGCCTTGAGATAGAGGCCGGTCCCGCCGACGAGGAACGGCAGTCGCCCGCGCGCGGCAATATCGGCGATGGCCGCGCCGGCCATCTCTTTATACTGCGCCTCCATCGAACGATAGATCTGCCGCGAGTCCGCGCCGACAATCTCGCCGTCAAAACGCCGGGCCAGGCCAACCGCAAAGGCGGTCTTGCCGACGGCGGTGGGGCCGACGATGACGATCAAGCGCAGTCGGGCCATCATCCCTGCCGGCTCACCGCGTTCTCGATGACCTCCAAGCGCAACAGCCGCCCGCGCGCGTCCATCTCCACGGCGACAACATCAATACGCCAGCGCGCGTCGTCCAGTCCATGCTCCTGCAAATACGTCTCGGCCACCTCCACCAACTTCCTCTGCTTGCGCCCGTTCACCGCATCCTCCGGCGCGCCAAAGCGGCGGCCACGCCGCGTCTTCACCTCGACAAACACCCACTCGTCGGGCGCGCGCGCGATCAGGTCCATTTCACCGGCGGCACAGCGGTAATTGGCCTGCACGACGGTTAGCCCCCGCTCCGCCAAGGCGCGCGCCGCCAACCGTTCTCCCGCCGCGCCCAGTTCCTTGCGGGCACCGCCGCTCACGGCGCGCCTTCCGGCTGGCCGGCCAGCCTCGCCACCGGCGCAAACGAGCGGCGATGTTCAGCCGATGGCCCGTAGCGCTGGAGCGCGTCATGGTGCGCCGCTGTGCCATAGCCTTTGTTGGCGTGGAAGTGATAGTGCGGATACTGCTCGTGCAGGCCGCGCATCAGAGCGTCGCGCGCGACCTTGGCGATGACCGATGCCGCCGCGATGCTGAACGACCAGCCGTCGCCGCGCACAATCGCTCGCTGTGGCAGTGGGCTTGCGGGGAGGGGAAAAGCGTCTATCAATAGCGCCTGTGGCTGCGCGCACAGCGTGGCCAGCGCGCGGCTCATGGCTAAGCGCGTCGCCGCGGTCATGCCGAGCGCGTCGAGTTCGTTCGCGCTCACCAGACCGACCGCGCACGCCACCGCCTGCTCGCGAATTATCGCCGCGCACGTCTCGCGCGCCGTCGGGCGCAACTGCTTCGAGTCGTTCACAGATTGCAACGCCCTGCGCAGTGCGCGCGTCGGCTCCGGCAAGATTACTGCGCCGGCCATGAGCGGCCCGGCCCACGCCCCACGACCTACCTCGTCCAGCCCCGCCACCCGGCTCAAGCCCAGCCGGTGAAAGCGGCTTTCAGCATGAAAGTTCGGCATTCATAACCGCAATAAAGCCATTAGGGGAAATCCGGGTCTAGTATACCCTGATTTCCCCTAATGACCGTGAACCGATTCCGTTGGCGGCGACCCCCGGCACAGCGGCTATTACGCCGACTGCGCCTGTTCGCCCTCGTCGTAGCGGCGCTCGCGCAGGCGCGCCTTCTTGCCCACGCGCCCGCGCAAGAAGTAGAGTTGCGCGCGGCGCACCTGACCATGCCGCAGGACTTTCGTCTCTTCGACCCGCGGCGAGTTAGCCACAAATGTGCGCTCCACCCCCACGCCGTGCGCCGCCAATCGCCGCACGGTAAAGCGTTGGGTCGGCCCATGGCCACGCAGTCGCATCACGACGCCCTGAAACGGTTGTAACCGGTCGCGGTCGCCCTCAACAATGCGATAGAGCACGCGCACCGTGTCGCCGGGGCGCAGGACCGGAAACTCCCCCTGCCGCTTTTCCGGCATCTTCGATAACGAACGAAGGATATCTTGCATCAGCACACACCTCTCGGAATTTACGCAACAGCGGGTAATTATAACACAGGCGGCGCGATAACGCGAAAATCGGCGAGCGCGATCATGCGCCTGTCCAGCCGAGGTCTTGCAAATATCGCCTGTCTTCTTCACTCAAGGCGGCGGTGCGAAGCAGGTCTGGGCGGCGCGCCAGCGTGCGGCGCAGGGATTCCTGCCGCCGCCACCGCGCGACCTCGCCGTGATGGCCGGAGAGGAGCACATCCGGTACGCGCCAGCCACGAAATTCGGCGGGACGTGTGTAGTGGGGGCCTTCCAGGAGCCCCTCCGCGTGCGAGTCCTTGTCCGGCGCGAGCGGGTCGCCGAGCGCGCCGGGCAGCAGCCGTGTGACCGCATCCACAATGACCATCGCCGCTATCTCGCCGCCGGACAGCACATAATCGCCAATCGAAATCTCATCCGTCGCCAGATGCTCGCGGACCCGCTCATCCACCCCCTCGTAGCGGCCACAGATCAAGCCGATGCGCGGCTGTTGCGCCAACTCCCGCGCGACCGCCTGCGTAAACGTCCGGCCCTGCGGCGTGAGCAGGATGATCGTCTGCGCGCCGCGCAGGGCGTCCCCGTACACACCCTCGACCGAGGCGAAGATCGGCTCCGGCTTCATCACCATGCCCCCGCCGCCCGCGTAGGGCGTGTCGTCGGTGGTGTGGTGCTTGTCGTGGGCGCTGGCGCGAATGTCGTGGATTTCAATCTCAACCAATCCGGACGCGCGCGCGCGTTGGATGATGCTCTCGTCAAACGTACCCGCGAACAGATTGGGAAACAGCGTGAAGATATCAAAGCGCATAGCCGGGCTCCCTTTGTCCAACCTCGTTAAGTAGATTATAATGCCTGCGCTCGGGAATAACACCTTCCCCCAATCTACTGCGCGCTGGCGCAGGGATGGTTAGGAAGTTGGAGAGTTATCATGCCGGCTTTCGATTTAAGCGCGCTTCGCCTGCTGTTTGTGGTCGCGCTGTTGGACAGTATGCTGTCCGTGGACAACGCGCTCGTGCTGGCGGTCGTCGTCGAGCACCTGCCGCCGCCACAGCAGGGTCGCGCCCTGCAAATTGGCATCTTTCTAGCCTACCTCTTGCGCGCGCTCAGCATCTTCGTCGCCTCGTTCCTCGTCACGTTCTGGCCGCTCAAACTGCTGGGCGCGCTATATCTCCTCTGGCTGGGTCTATCTCATCTGCTTGAGAAGAACCAAGAAGAGGAAGGCAAGCCGAAGCGCAAGCAGGCCGGCTACTGGCTCACGATCGCACAGGTTGGCTGGCTTGATCTGACGTTCTCGCTGGATAACATTCTCGCCACGGTCGCCCTGACCACAAACACGTTTCTCATCATCGTCGCCGTTTCGATCTCCATCCTGGCCCTGCGCTTTGCTGCCGGCGGTTTCCTGAAATTGCTAGGCTACTTTCCAATACTGCGAACCACGGCCTACCTGATCGTCATCTTCATTGGCGCCAAACTGCTGGCCAGCCTGCCGCAAATCGGCTATGAGATTCCCGATGTCGAGTCGTTCGCCGTGATATTGGGCATCATCGTCATCTCGCTGGCCTACGAGCGCGTCCAGAAGGCGATAGCCGCCAGGGCCGCTTCGTCCAAATCTTCGACCTCATCCTCGTCGGAATCGTGATGAGGTGCCGCCGTACCACAACCGCGCTGGCTCTTCTCGCGGCTCTCACGGCGTGGCTGATGACTGTGTCACGCACCGCCGCACAACCGCCCGCCGCTCAGGGCATCATCGAGGGGCGCGCCGTGCTTGCCAGCAGTGGCTCGACCGCTCCGCTGAGCGACCTGCCGGTCTCGCTGTTCACCTTCATCAACGGCGCGCGCCAGGTGCCGCCCGCCGCTTCGCAAACTGACGCGCAGGGGCGCGCGCGCTTTGAGCAGTTGAACACCTCCGCCAATTACACCTACACCCTGTACATCAAATTCAAGGACACGATCTACCAGAGCGACGACATCGCATTCACGGCCGGCAGTCTGACGGCGCAGGCCGCGGTGAAGGTCTATGACACCATCGCCGACAGCCGCGACCTCGGCGTGGACCAGCATCATGTGGTGATTGACGTGGATAGCGACAGCCATTCACTCGGTGTGGTTGAGGTCTACCTGCTGACCAACAACGGCGACCGCGCCATCACGGGCGCGCCAAACAGCGCCGCCAACAACCGGCCGGTTTCGTTCAAGGCGACCCTGCCGCCCGGCGCAGTGATCGAGGGCATTGACGACCGCCAGCCGAACGTCAACGTCTTCCAGTCGGGCGACCAATTGCTCGATACGGTGCCTATCCCGCCGGGCCCGGCCTCGTTTGTCTTCTCCTATCGCCTTCCCTACAACCGCTCGACCGTCGCCATCGGCCTGACGACGCCCTATACGGTTTCGACCATCAACCTGCTCGTGGCACCCGGCGTCGGCGTGCGCGGCGCGCGGCTCGTCGCGCAGGGCAGTGTGAACGCCGGCAGTCGCCTGTTCCAGCACTTCTCCGCGCGCAGTGTGCCAGCCGGCACCACATTAGCCATCGAACTCAGCAACCTGCCCGCCCCGCTGATCCCGCTCGATGTGCTTCAATGGCTGCCCCTCGCCGCCACCAGCGTTGCGCTCGCCGCCGCCCTGTTCGCCGCGAGCCGCAAGAAAAACGACGATGCGTCTGCAACCGGGCAAACTGCCGCCTGAACTCATCCAGCTGATCATCGCCGCGCTTCCCACGCCCGACCCGCGCGTGGTGGTCGGGCCCGGTTTGGGACGCGACGCCGCCGTGCTCGAGATGGCCGGCGGCTATCTGGTGCTCAAAACCGATCCGATTACCTTTGCCACCGACGAGATCGGCTGGTATGTAGTGCAGGTCAACCTCAACGATGTGGCATGCCTCGGCGCACGCCCGCTGGCGTTCATGCTGACCAGCCTGCTGCCGCCCGGCTGTGATGAGCAACTGCCCCACGCCATCGCCGCACAGGTGAGCGAGGCGTGCGCGGCCCACCGTATCGCGTTTCTCGGCGGCCATAGCGAGGTGACCATCGGGTTGGAGCGCCCCTTGCTGGTTGGCATGATGATTGGCGAAGCCGGGCCCGACCAGTTGATCCGGCCGGGGCGCGCGCGGGTTGGCGACGCGATCCTGCTAACCAAGGGGGTGCCCTTGGAAGGCGCGGCCATTATCGCGCGCGAAAAGAGAAGCGAGCTCATAGCCCGCGGCGTTGCGCCCGACCTCATCCAGCGGGCGGCGGGCTTCTTGCGCGTCCCCGGCATCGCCGTCCTGCGCGAGGCGCAGTTGGCCGCGCGGGCGGGTGCCAGCGCCTTGCACGACCCCACCGAAGGCGGCCTCGCCACGGCGCTCTGGGAACTGTGTGAGGCCGCCGGACTCGGCGCGGCCATCGCTGGTGACCGCATCCCGATTGTACCGGAAGGGCGCGCGCTGTGCGCCGCCTACGGCCTTGACCCGCTCGGCACCATCGCCTCGGGCGCACTGCTGATTGGCATTGGTCCCGCCCGCGCGCCTGCTCTGATTGCCGCCATCGAAGAGGCGGGCATCCCTTGCGCGCTCATCGGCCGCTTTGTCGAGCACCAGCAGGGCATCACCCTAGACGACCGCCCATTGCCCCGCTTCACCGCCGACGAGATTACGAAAATCTTCTAAAATCCATTCCCCGGTCAACTTCTCTGGCGGGCTGAAGTTTGCTATAATCAATGCAGGGGCTGTTCGTTTCCCGCTCGGAGGTATTCTGATGAATTCACGCTGGCTGAAGAACGGTTTTGTTTACTTCCTGATCGCTATTGCAGGAGCCTTGCTCCTGTTTAATTTCTATTTCCCGAACAAACATGTCAACGAGATCCCGCTAAACAAACTGGCGGCGAAGGTGAAGAGCGGCGAGGTCAAGAAAATTAGCGTGCAGGGCGACGACCTGTCGGTAATTTACAAAGGCTCCGGTCTGGAAGAGCTCTCGCGCAAAGAGAACCGCGTGGGCGTGGTCGAATCGCTCAAGAGCCTGGGGGTCACGCAAGACGAACTCAAGGGCGTTGAAATTGACGTGCAAAGCCCGAGCGACTGGGGCAACTGGCTGACGTTGCTCGGCTCGTTCTTACCGCTGTTGATTTTTGGCGGGTTCTTGCTGTTCATGATGCGACAGGCGCAGGGCACCAACAATCAGGCGCTGATGTTTGGCAAGAGCCGCGCTCGCGTGTTCACGGGCGACAAGCCGACCGTCACCTTTGGCGATGTGGCGGGCGTCGAGGAGGCCAAGCAGGAACTGCAAGAGGTCGTCGAGTTCCTGAAGGAGCCGGGGAAGTTCTCGGCGCTGGGCGCGCGCATCCCGAAAGGCGTCCTGCTGGTCGGCCCGCCGGGCGCGGGCAAGACGCTGATGGCGCGCGCGGTGGCCGGCGAGGCCGGCGTGCCGTTCTTCTCCATCTCCGGCTCCGAGTTCGTCGAGATGTTTGTCGGCGTCGGAGCCTCGCGCGTGCGCGACCTGTTCGATCAGGCCAAGCGCAACGCGCCGTGTATTATCTTCATTGACGAGGTGGACGCCGTGGGCCGCCATCGCGGCGCGGGACTGGGCGGCTCGCACGACGAGCGCGAGCAGACGCTGAACCAGATTCTGGTCGAGATGGACGGCTTCGACAACCAGACTAACATCATCATCATCGCCGCCACCAACCGCCCCGACATCCTCGACCCCGCCCTTCTCCGCCCCGGCCGCTTCGACCGCCGCGTGGTGCTCGACCGCGCCGACCTGAACGGCCGCAAGGCGATTCTGGAGGTTCACACCAAAGGCAAGCCGCTGGCGGCGGAAATTGATCTGCACACGGTTGCCGCGCAGACCATTGGCTTTTCTGGCGCCGACCTCGAGAACCTCGTCAACGAGGCGGCTATTCTGGCCGCGCGCCGCAACCTCAAAGCCATCGGCATGAAAGAGTTTCAGGAGTCCATCGAAAAGGTCATCGCCGGGCCGGAGCGGAGGAGCCGCGTCGTTACCCCGGAAGAAAAGCGCGTCATCGCGTATCATGAAGCCGGCCACGCCGTGGTCGCCAAAGTTCTGCCGCTGAGCGATACCGTGCAGAAAGTCGTGTCTATCTCGCGCGGGATGGCGCTGGGTTATACGCTGATTGTTCCCAACGAAGACCGCTACATGGCGAGCAAGGCCAAATTTGAAGATGATCTGGCCGGTCTGCTGGGCGGCCGCGCCGCCGAGGAGATCGTCTTTCAGGACATCACCACCGGCGCCAGCAACGACCTGGAGCGCGCGACCAAGATTGCGCGGGCGATGGTCACCCAGTACGGCATGAGCAAGCGGCTCGGACCGCGCACCTTCGGCAAAAAGGACGATTTGGTTTTCTTGGGTCGGGAGATTTCCGAACAGCGCAACTACAGCGGCGAAATCGCGGAACTGATTGACGAAGAGGTGCGCTGTATCATAGACCGCGCTTACCTGCGCGCCAAGCAGACGCTCACCACGTACCGCGACAAGTTGGACACGCTGGCGAAGTTGCTGACCGAAACGGAATCGGTGGACAAACAGCAGTTTGACGCGCTGTTCGTATGATGGCCGACATCAAACCGGGGTTGAAGGCGGTGATTGAACGGGTGGTTGAGGAACGTCACACCGCCGCCCATATGGTCAGCGGCTCGGTGAGCGTGCTCTCCACGCCCAGCATGATCGGGTTTATGGAGGAGGCCAGCCACCGCGCCGTCGCGCCCTGCCTGCCGGCCACGCAGTCAACGGTCGGCACCGTCGTGTGCATCAAGCACCTTGCGGCCACGCCGGTGGGCATGACCTTCCGGGCCGAAGCCGAACTGGTTGAGGTAGACCGGCGTCGTCTCAAATTTAAGGTGACCGCCTACGATGAGAAGGAACTGATCGGCGAAGGCGAGCATGAGCGTTTCATCATTGATCTGGACCGATTCTCAAGCGGGCTGAACAAGAAAACGGGGAAGTAGGCAGAAAGCGGGCTGTCCTAACAGCCCGCTTTTTGCTTGCCTCTTCCGACATAGCCTATTCGCACATTCTACCATACGGAGTCAGGCAAGATGACCAAAACAATTATCAAGACAGACAAGGCGCCGGGGTCGTTGGCCGCATACAGTCAGGCCGTGAAGGCGGGCGGGTTCGTCTTCGTAGCAGGCCAAGGGCCTTTTGACGCTGTGACGGGTGAAGTGGTTGGCGCAACCATCCAGGAGCAGACGGCTCAATGCCTGCGCAACATCGAAGCCATCCTCACCGCCGCCGGCAGTTCTCTGGACAAGGCCGTGAGCGCCACCTTCATTCTGGGCGACCCCAATGACTTCGCGGGCATGAACGAAGAGTGGGCGAAGTGGTTCCCCAAGGACCCTCCGGCTCGTCAGGGCGCTAAACTCCCGATCCAGCCCAAGGGGATGAAACTTTCAATCGCGGTTATCGCCGAGGCTTAGCAGGCGCGCTAGAGAGTCTGTCAGCGGATTCGGATAGCGGATTAGCGGATGGGGGCGCGCCGACCGCGACAACTGCCGATTTGGCGGGCAATCAACAAGCGCTGTTGCTAATCATTCGATGCCTATAATCAGCCCTTGACCACCTCGAACGCCGAATGGCAGTGGCGGCAGTAATACTGTGACGTGAGCAGAACCGACCCGAAGAGGGCGACGCGCTCGGTGTCTTCACAGCGGCAGTAAGGACACGCCACCTTGTCGCGTGGCTCGTCTTTTTTTACGTCGCGCGATTCAGTCGCCATGCCTGCAAATCCCAGAGCGGCCACGGCAACTCGCCGCCGCTCATGCTGAAGCCGACGTCCGTCAAGGTCGGGCTGACCCGTTCCAGAAAGCGCGCCCGCAGTTCCTCACTGCCCGCGTCCAATACGTCCTCGTCCTTCAAGACCTGCAAGCCCGCGTTGCCCGCCGGCCCGAAGAAGCACAACACCTCGTCCCACAGCGCGCGGGTGCGCCCTTCCAGCTCGGCGCGCGCCGCGCCGCCCGCCATTGCCAGCGACTTGAACCAGCCGGTGCCGTAGAGCGTGTGAAAGCGTTCCTCGACCACCATCTTGCGCGAGCGCTGTTTCAACGCGGTAAACCGCGATTCGTGCGCGCTGGCGAGGATGGTCGTGATGGCTTGATCGAGCAGGAAGTTGACGCTCACGAAGTCGGCCCACTTTTCAAACGACTGGTCGAGGAACGACAGATTGCGATAATGGGCGCGCGCGATGCCGTCCTCCTCTTCGTCGCGCGCCCACTCAAATTCGCGCAAGAGCGGGAACAGGTTGCGCGTGTGGCCCAGCTCATCCTGCGCCATCGCCGCCGCCGCGATGCTGGCCTCAATCGTCGGCGCGGCGTTGCAATACTCGGCGTAGCGCACGCCCAGCCGGAACTTGTTATCGCCGACAATCGTAATCAGATTGTACAGCGCGCGTTGGGCGCCACGCGGCAGGGAGCCCACGGAAAAAGCCGTGTCCTGACTCATGGGTTATCGGCCACCTGCAAGACTTCGTTGCGGCTGACCGTCACGAAAGCATCGTGTGGCGCGATCTGCACCTCGTACCACGGGTCTTCGTTGTAGGTCGTGAAGGCATAGACGCGCGCCAGATTATCGTCCGGCGCGTAGATAGTGCCAATCATCGTCAGCGGGTCGCCCGCCGCCCGCCGCGCGAACACGTCGTACTTCTGGCGAGGGTGCAGTAACTCCTGGCTCATACGACTACCCCTATCCCGAAGAGATCGTCCCGCCCCTTCTCGCTGATGCGCGTTTTGTTCCAGACCAACTCCCAGCTAGCTTGCGCGTCAACTTCGCTCACGCCCGGCTCGCGGAGCAGGCGCGTCCGGATGTCTTCCAAAATCCAATCCATCGCCGGACAGCCCATCGAGGTGAAGGTGACGCGTACGATAACTTTGCCGCCGGCAATCTCCACGCCGCAGACAAGGCCGAGGTCCACAATGCTGGTGGGGAATTCAGGATCCTCGACATCGCGGAGCGCGTTCAGAACCTGCTGTTCGGTCAGCATCGCTAATGCTTGCCGTTCAGTCCCAGCGCGCTCAACTGCTTGAAGCCGCGCTGGACGTTGCCGATGTGCTGTTCGTTGGCCGGGCCACGCCGCCGCCAGCGCACCATCACGTCGTCCCACGTGATGGGCTGATCAAACAGCCAGCGCTTCCCCGCCTCGTCAAACTCCACCGGCAGATGATAATCCAACACAAACGTGTCCGATGTCTTATCGTGGTGCGCCTTGACCTTCACGCCGATGCTTTCAAGGAACGGCACGACGACCCGCATCCAGTTCTGCCGCAGTTGGTCGTTGGTGTAGCCCTTGAGCCGGTAATCCAGCTGGCCGGAGTGAATCTTCATCGAATCCGGCAGGCCAAACCACTCGACGGTCAGGTAAAACTGCCAGTCCACGCACTTCTGTAACTGCTCCCGCCCTTCAGCCGTCTGGGCGATGCGGCGCATCCAGTTCTGGCCGTGGCGCAAATGGAAACTTTCCTCTTTGTCCACCTTCGCCAGCGCGCGCTTCCACGGCGCGTACGACGTGTGGTGGTAGATGTCGCCCAGCAGGACGTAGCCGGCCTGATCGTAGAGCGCGTTGGCTGTGACTAATTCGTACCACGATTCGAGCGGCACGTCGAAGGCATACGGGTACTTGAACTGGATGGGGCGGCGCTCGTAGATCAGCCACTCTTTGTCCACGCCGAGGTCTTCCAGCAGGTGATAGGCGATGTGCGCATGGCTCAATTCGTCTTGAATAATCGCCAGCGCCGAGACCATGGCGTTGGTGCTGGGCGCATTACGCGCCGCGTGCCAGTAAGCCGGCGCGCTGACCAGTTCGGTGTCGCCCGAAACGGTCAGGATACGGATCAGTTCCTGCTTGTAGGCGGGGCTCATCTCGCCCTCGTGCTCAATCAGCCCGCCCGATTGAAGGTGCTGTCGCACCGCTGTGTCTGAAATCATCGTGAACCCTCACCCCCGGCCCCTCTCCCTGATAGGGCGAGGGGAGCGTCGTCATGGCTGATGATAATCGGCGGGATAGCGCCTGTCAAACCCCATGACTCGCCTGCGAACTAAACGACTTTGCGCTCCCGCCCTTCCCAGTATGGCCGGCGCAGTTCGCGTTTGAGTACCTTGCCGTTGGCGTTGCGCGGGATGGATGCGATGAATTCCACGGAGCGCGGCCGCTTATAGTTGGCAATGCGCCCCTTGCAAAACTCGATCAACTCATCGGCCCCGGCCTTCGCGCCCGGCTTGAGCACCACCATCGCCTTGACCGCCTCGCCCCACGTCTCGTCCGGCACGCCGATGACGGCCACGTCCGCCACCGCCGGGTGCCCAATCAGGCAATTCTCAACCTCGGCCGAATAGATATTCGCGCCGCCCGAGACGATCATGTCCTTGATGCGGTCTTGAATATAGATAAAGCCGTCGGCATCTATGATCCCACCGTCGCCAGTGTACAGCCAGCCGTCGCGGATGACCTCGGCGGTGGCTTCGGGTTTCTTCCAGTATCCCTTCATCATCATCGGCGTGCGGACGACAATCTCACCCATCTCGCCGGTCGGGCACTCCCGCCCATTGCGATCAACCGCGCGGATGTCTGTGCCATACAGGGGCTGACCGCACGACTTGAGCCGGTGGCTGTTTGGCCCGTCGAGGTCGTGATCGGCCCACGATAGGCACGTGAGCGCGGCGGTGGTTTCAGTCAGGCCATACATCTGCGTGAACTCACATCCAAAGTACGCAATCGCCCGGCGCAAGACGTCGGTCAAGATAGCCGAGCCGCCATAGACGATGCTCTTCAGGCTGGTCAGATCGGCCCGCGCCGTACTCGAAACCTGTAGGATGCGCAATAGCACCGCCGGGGGCAGGAAAGCGTGGTTAATCTTTCGTTCGCCAATCAATTTCAGCGTTTCGGCCGGTTCAAATTCCTTGACGAGGACCAGCGTGGTGCCGGCGATGACCGTCAGCAGCGTGTAGAAGATGCCCGCCGAAAAGTGGAAGGGCGCAACGGTGAACGCCACTTGACCCTCGCGCAAGCCGCCCAGCCACGACGGCATCGCCAGCAGGTACGGGAGCAGGTTGCTGGTCGTTATCTCCACGCCCTTGGGACTGCCCGTCGTGCCGCTCGTGTAGGTCTGCCAGGTCGTCGCCGACGGGTCAATCGGCACACACGGGTCTGTGGTTGGCAGGACGTCGCGCAGGGCGCTGTAGTTCTGCCAGACCCCGTCACTCCGATCAAAGGCGATGAACTTTCGCACCGCAGGCAAATCGCGCCGCACCTGCTCGACCATCGCACAGAACGGCCCACCGGCAAAGACGAGTTCGGCCTCGGCGTCCGCGATAACCGCTCGAACCTCCGGAGGCGCCAGCCGAAAATTGACCGGCACGAACACCGCGCCGGCTTTGGCGATCCCAAAGATCAGTTCAAAATACAGGCCGTGATTCTGATCCATCGCGCAGATGCGGTCGCCGGGGCGCACTCCGGCGGCGATCAGCGCGTTCGCCACTTGATTGGCGCGGGTGTCCAACTCGCGGTAGGTTGTCTCTCGGCCTTCAGACCAGACCGCCGGAACGTGCGG
>JACQEC010000124.1 GCA_016200765.1 Chloroflexota bacterium
CGACGGCGTGTTGAACGCCGAAGCATTTACCGCTTCGCCGGTGGTGCCGCAGAGCGTTTATGTGCTGATCCAGTCGCGGCTGGCCCAGCTCTCCGATGCGGCGCGGCGTGTGCTGGATGCGGCGGTGGCCGCCGGGCGCGAATTTGAGTTTGAGGTGGTCGCGCGCGCCGCGGGTCTCTCCGAAGGCGCGGCGCTGGACGCGCTTGACGAACTGCGCGCCGCCGACCTGATGGCCCCGCTGGATGGCCTGCGCTTCACGTTCAACCACACGCTGACGATGGAGGTCGCCTATCGTGAGGCGGGCGAGCCTCGCCACCGGATGCTGCATCGCCGCATGGCGGAGGCGCTGGAGGCGCTCTACCACAACCGGCTGGACACAGTGGCCGGCCTGCTGGCGTGGCATTACATCGAGGGCAACGCGCCGGAGCGCGCGGCCCCCTATGCCTTTCGCGCAGGCCAACTCGCCGCCCAACTGCCCGCCTGGAAAGAAGCGATCGGTTTCTTCGAGCAAGCCCTGCAAGCCGAGACCGACCGCGGCCGGCGGCGCGAAATCTTGATGGCGCTCGGCGAGGCGCACTTTGCCGCGGGCGGCGCAGACCCGGCGGTGGAGGCGTTCCGCGCGGCGCTCGATCTGGCGCTGGCGGACGGCGGCATCGGCGAGGTGAACGCCGCGCGGCTGGCGCTGGCCCGCGGCCTGTTCGGCCAGGCCCGCTATGCGGAATCCATCACGCTGGCGCAGACGGTGCTGGCCTCCGGCGATAGCGACAACGCCATGATGGCCGAGTTCGCGTGGGGTTCGGCGCTCTCCGTTGAAGGCGCCGATCTGGTGGGTGCGGCCGAGCATTTGCAGAAGGCCGGCGCGCTCTGCGATGGGCAGGCGGATCCCCTGCGGCTCGCGCAGATCAAATTTGATCTGGGCGGCGTGCGGGCACAGCAAGGCGACCTCGTCAGCGCGATTGCGCTCTACCGCGAATCGCTGGACGCCGCGCGCGCCCCCCTGAGCCTGTCGAAGGGGGGCGGCCCGTCGGCGCTGTGGCAGGCGCTGGCGCACAACAATCTGGGCTATCACCTGCACCTCTTGAACGACCCCGGCGCGCTGGAGCACGCGCAGACCGGTCTGGCGCTGGCGGAGGAAGGCGGCATCATCCCCGTCAAGCCGTACCTGCTGTCCACGCTCGGCGAGATCGCGCTGGCCCGCAACGATCTGGACGCGGCGGAGGCTTATTTTACCGAAGGGCTGGCGCTGGCCGAGCGCATCTCCGCGCCGGAACGCATCACCGGCCTGACGGCCAACCTCGGCCGCGTGGCGGCGCGCCGCGGCTTGACGGCGCTGGCGGTTCACCGCCTCTCGACGGCTCTCGCGCGCGCCGATGCGCTGGGCCTCCAGCATCTCGCCGCGCAAATCCGGTTGTGGCTCGTTCCCCTCTTGCCGCCTGCCGAGGCGCGCGCGCATCTGGCCGAAGCGCGCGCGATCATCGTCGCGGGCGACCGCCGCCTGCTGATGCAACCGTTGGCCGACCTCGAAGCCGGAGCGTCGTGAAAAGAGGTCGTTGTACACGCTCCTGTATACGCTCCTGTTACGCCCAGTGGTTATCCTGATCATCAGTCAAGCAGAACAAGCACTTAACCGTCAGGAAACAAACAGGAGGATAGCATGTCGTGGACCGTAGATTACGCGCACTCGCAGATTCAGTTTAGCGTGCGCCATATGATGATCAGCACCGTGCGCGGGCATTTTGGGAAGTTCAACGTCAAGGCCGAGATTGACGAGCAGGACGTGCCCCGCTCGCAGGTCGAGGTTCAGATCGAAGCGGCCAGTCTGGACACCGGTATGCCGCCGCGCGACGCGTCAAGAGCAAGCGCGCCGAAAACGTCAACGAGGCCGGGGGGAAGTTGATTGGCGACCTGACCATCCGCGACGTGACCCGCGAGGTGGCGCTCGATGTCGAGTACAACGGTCAGGCCAAGAGCCCGTGGGGTGCAATCAGCGCCGGCTTCAACGCCCGCACCAAGCTCAACCGCAAGCAGTGGGACCTGAACTGGAATAAGGCTCTCGAAAGCGGCGGCTGGCTGGTCGGCGATGATGTGACGGTGGCGATTGAGATCGAGTTCACCAAACAGCCCGAGCCGGTGAAGCAGCCCGCCGTGCTGGAAGCCGTAGCCGCGTAACCGCGTTGAGCGTTGCGGCGTTGGCTGGAGAAGATAAAGGCCCCCGCCTTCTTATCACCCGCGAGTGGTAAGAGGGCGGGGGCTTTTTTGGTGGGTCGCGTCTGTAAAACAACATCGCCTGCGCCGCGGGTTCGCGGCACAGGCGATGCGTAAGCCTCGATTCAGGCTGTTCGCGCTCTATTCAATGCGCTCGTAACCGCGATAGCGCACGATATAGCCTTCCTCGTCGGACGGCGGCTCCGCCGGGCGCTTGAGCGCCGTCCATTCGCGCCCCTCGACCAGTTGCTGGATGAGCAGATTGTACGCGGGATGGTTCAGAAAACTATCCAGCGCCTCGATGCGGCTGGCGGGCGCCGCCTGCCGCGCCGCTTCCGCCAGTTCTGCCGGCACAAAGAGCACATCCACGTCAGCGGGCAGGTCGCTCAACGGGCACAGGCTCATGGCGATGTCGAACCTCGCCCGTTCAAGCTTGCGCTTGAGTTGGTTGTACCCGACGATCAGCAGGCCGGGGAAGCCATCCAGCGTATACCCAAACACGATGCGCTTCAGCGGTCGCGCGGCTGGGGACGTCTCGCTCATGCGCTCGCTCACCCTTCACACGCGCTAGGGTTTGACCGGATGCCCGATGCTGGCCAGCCTCGCCCTGATCTGATTGGGCAGGATTAACCCGGCGTCGTAGACAATCGTAATCGCCAGCTCGTTGCCCGCCACAGACAAAATGCCCGGGATGCGCATCAGCGTCAGGCGCAGGTCATCTACCTCTTCGGCGGTCGAAAGTTGGGCAACGAATTCAACCTTCAGCTCCGAGCGGATGCCAGTCGCCACGCCGGGCGCGGTCGGACCGGCTTCAGCCCCCGGCGCGGCGGTCGCGGCGGCCTGAACGCGGGTGGCTGTTGCGGCGGCTGTGGCCGCCGGGAAATTGAGAATCGAGGAGAAGGTGGGGGAGGCATAAGGCGTGGCCGCGCGCGGCGCAATGGAGGGCACGGTGGGTTGCGCGGGCTGTGCCAGCGGTGTGCGCGCATCTCTGGCCGGCGCGCTGGTCGCGGCGCTGGCGGGCGCGGTGGGCGCGGCGGCGGGCGCCGGACTGCCGCAGGCCGACAAGACGACGGCACACAAGAGCAGAACCGACGAGACAAACACGATCCGAGACATGGAGGGCTCCAATTTCATAGGTGGATTGATTTGACGAGATGATTCGATGACTCTATGCTCAAGCGCGTCACGCGCTTTCGCGGCGCGCCGTTCCGAATCACCGAATCGAGGAGAGCCAATGGATTATCAGATGATGCTGGACACAGCCATGCAAGCCGCTCGTGAGGCGGGCGGTTTGGCTGTCGCGTCGTTGGGCAAACCGGGTTACCAGCAATGGAAGCACCCGCGCGACCTCTTAGTTGGCAGCGTCTACCCCGTGCAGCAACGCATCGTCGAGATCATCCATCGTGAATTTCCCGACCATGCTGTCCTCGCCGAGGAATCGGAACTTCACGCCGCGAACGCGAGCGAGGAGCTGCCGTCCCCTGATGCCGACCCGCTGTGGATCGTTGACCCGATTGATGGAAGCCTGAACTTTGGTCAGGGCATCCCGCATTTTGCTATTTCCATCGCTTGCCGTGTGGACGGCATCTATCGCGTCGGGGTCGTTTACGACCCCTGCACTCAGGAAATGTTTCATGCACTGCAAGGGCGTTTCGCCCGCCTGAACCATCGGCCCATCACGGTGCAACTGGTTGCCGAAGGCGAGAGCGCGTATGATCAGGCGATTGTGGGCACGGATTGGCCCGGCGGGATGAGGGAGCGCTCGCAAAGTCTCAACATCGCCACCCTGCTCGCCACGCAGTGCATCACCCTCAACGTGATGGGCTCGCCCGCGCTCGGCCTATGCTACGTGGCGGCCGGGCGCACCCACGCCTACTACCACACCGACCTGCGCTTGTGGGATGTGGCGGCCGCCTCCGTGATCCTCGGCGAAAGCGGCGGCATCCTCACCGATATTCG
>JACQEC010000125.1 GCA_016200765.1 Chloroflexota bacterium
GACGCCTTCTGGCGCTGGCTGGACACGTTGAGTGTGACGCCCACCGTCGCCGCACTGCGGGCGCGCGCGGAGGAAATTCGCCAGAGCGAACTCGCCGACCACCTCAGTCGTTTGCAAAACCTGTCCGCGCACGAGAAGCGCGTCGTCGAGCGCATGACCGCGAGCATTGTCGGGCGGTTGTTGCACGAGCCGACATTACGCTTGAAAGCGCGCGCGAGCGAAGGCGATGGCGTGGCCTATGCAGCGGTCTTGCGCGAATTGTTTGGATTGGATAACCACGATGAAACTTAAGGTCGGCACGCGCGGAAGCCCGCTCGCGCGGGTTCAAACCGAGATGGTCATTGAGGCGCTCCAGCAGTATGCCCCCGACGTTCAGGGTGAGGTCGTCGTCGTGAAGACCGAAGGCGACCGCAACCGCCAAGATTCGCTGACGATGCTCGGCGGGCGCGGCGTCTTTGTGCGTGACATCGAGGAGCAACTGTTCGCCGGCGCAATTGATTGCGCCGTGCACAGCCTCAAGGACTTGCCGAGCGCGCAGCCTGAAGGTCTCTGCCTCGCCGCTATCCTACAACGCGAAGACGCGCGCGATGTGATGGCCTCGCGCAAGCAGCTGCGCCTCAACGCGTTGCCGGAAGGCGCGCGTATCGGCAGCAGCAGCCAGCGGCGCGCGGCGCAATTGCTCGCCCTGCGCCCCGACCTGAACATCGTGGACATTCGCGGCAACGTGGACACGCGCCTGCGCAAGTTGGACGAAGGGCAGTACGATGCGATTGTGCTGGCGGCGGCGGGACTCATTCGCCTCGGACTTGCGGAGCGCATCACGCAAACCTTTTCGGTTGACGAGATGGTGCCTGCCGTCGCGCAGGGTGCGCTGGTGGTCGAATGCCGCGCCGACGATGCTCGCTCACGCGCATTGCTCGCGCCGCTCGACCACGCGCCGACGCGCGCGGCCGTGAGCGCCGAGCGGACATTCCTGCGCGGCTTGGGCGGCGGCTGTCAGTTGCCCATCGCGGCGTATGCAGAGGTTGAGCAGAAACAGTTGCACATGCGCGCGCTGGTCATACGGCCTGATGGACAGCGGGCTGTACGCGACGTGATGGTGGGTGAGGTCGCGCAGGCCGGGGCTTTGGGCACGCAGTTGGCCCAGCGCATGTTGGACAATGGCGCGCGCGCGTTGATGGAGTCTGCTGATGGCGGCGTCTCAACCCCTCGCGGGTAAACATATTGTCGTCACACGCGCACGCGCGCAGGCGCACGAACTGAGCGAGCCGCTGCGCGCGCTGGGTGCGATACCCATCGAGTGGCCGATGATTGAGATTGCGCCGCCTGCCGATTTCGCGCCGCTCGACCGCGCGCTGAAGCAGGTGATGCACTATGACTGGCTGGTGTTCAGCAGTGCGAACGGAGTCAAATATTTCTGGGGCAGGATAGACGATTGCCAACTGCGCTTCCCGCGCATCGCCGCCGTCGGCGACAAGACCGCGCAAGCGCTGCGCGCGAACGGCTTGCGTGTGGACGCAATGCCCAAGGAATTCCTCGCCACGGAGATTATGGGCGCACTGGGTGAAGTCGCGAATCAGAAAATCTTACTCGTGCGCCCCGAAGTCGCGCCAGCCGATTTGCCGTCGTCATTGCGCGAGCGCGGCGCACAGGTGGATGAAGTTGTCGCCTATCGCACATTGCCCGCGCACTATGAACAGCCGTTTTCTTTGCAGGACATTGACGCGATCACGCTGGCGAGCGCATCGGCGGCAAGCAATCTTGCGCGATACGCGCCGCGTATGCCTGAAACGGTGTGCGTTGCCAGCATCGGCCCATCCACCGCAAGGGCGGCGCGCGCGGCCGGTCTGCGTGTGGATATCGAAGCGCGGCTGCACACGGTGGAAGGCTTAGTGCTCGCGCTGGTCGCACATTTCAATTCGCGGGAGGTCTCGGCATGACACTGACTGCACTGAATTTGCAAGCGCCTGTAGATACCAACCACACGGCGGCAGGATTCCCGACACAGCGCCTGCGCCGCCTGCGCCGCACCGAAAATCTGCGGCGCATGGTGCGCGAGACGACGCTCAGCGCAGACGACTTCATCTACCCGCTGTTCGTCGTGCACGGCACAAACGTCCGGCGGGAAATTGCTTCGATGCCCGGCAACTTCCACTGGTCGGTGGACAAGTTGGCCGCCGAAGCCGAGTCCATCGCCTCGCTCGGCATCCCCGCCGTCATCTTGTTCGGGTTGCCGGCATCCAAAGACGAGTGGGGCAGCGAAGACTACGCCGACGATGGTATCGTGCAGGAGGCCGCGCGCGCCATCAAGCAAGCCGTGCCCGACCTGGTCGTCGTGACCGACGTGTGTCTGTGCGAGTACACGAGCCACGGGCATTGCGGCATCGTGCGCCATGGCGATGTGCAGAACGACGAGACGCTTGAATACTACCAGCGCGTGGCCGTCTCACACGCGGCGGCGGGCGCAGACATCGTCGCGCCGAGCGGCATGATGGACGGGCAGGTCGGCGCGATTCGACAGGCGCTAGACCTCAACGGTTTCAAGAACACGCCGATTCTCGCCTACGCCGCCAAGTTTGCGTCGGCGTTCTATGGGCCGTTCCGCGAGGCTGCCGACTCGCCGCCGCAGTTCGGCAACCGCAAAGCGTACCAGATGGATCCCGCGAACGCGCGCGAGGCGCTGCGCGAGGTCGAACTCGATCTGGCCGAAGGCGCGGACATGGTGATGATTAAACCTGCGCTGCCGTACCTCGACATTATCCGCCAGACGCGCGATCGCTTCGACGCGCCGATTGCCGCGTATAACGTGAGCGGCGAGTATGCGATGGTGAAAGCGGCGGGCCGCAACGGCTGGATTGACGAGCAGAAGGTGACGCTCGAATTGCTGACCGGCATCAAGCGCGCGGGCGCGGACATAATTTTAAGTTATCACGCAAAGGATGTGGCGCGCTGGCTGAAACCAATCTGAGCGCGAAGGGCGCGAAGTTTTTTCATTGGTTGCGCGCCCTCATAGGTCAATGACATTGAGGAATGGGTATGACTGACGAAACTCTGCGCACACTCAATCACTTTTCGCTGTTTGCCTTCAAAGACGCCTATTGGACGCTCGATACGAAGGCCCGCGGTGAGTTCCACCAACACTGGCTGCGCGGTTTGCGCGACGCCGCGCGCACGGTGGAAATCTATCAAGTCTTTCCAGCCGAGAGCGGCGCCGATGTGCTAGTCTGGTGCGCGCTGCCGGCGGACGACAAAGGCGACAGCGCGAAATTTTTTGAATGCTTCGCGCGCGCGACGAACCCCTTCCGCGCTTACCTGCACCCAACCACAACTCTGTGGGGCTACACGCGCCCCTCGCAATATTCGAAAGCACAGCGCTCGACGCAGGAGATGGACCCGTTCGCGGAAACGCGCAAGCCATACCTCGTGATGTACCCATTCGTCAAGACCACCGAGTGGTATTTGCTAAGCCGCGACGCGCGGCAGGGCATGATGAACGCGCACATCAAGATCGGCAAGCAGTACGAAGACATCAGCCAACTCCTGCTCTACTCGACCGGCGTTCAGGATCAGGAGTTCGTCGTCGTGTACGAGACCGACGACCTCGCGCGTTTCTCTGAGCTGGTGACCGCACTGCGCAGCACCGACGCGCGTGTCTACACGCTGCGCGACACGCCCCTGCACACGGCCATCTATCATCCGGCCGCGGAAACGCTGGCGCTCACGAGGTAAGCCATGAAAAAAGTTGTCATCGTCGGCGGTGGAATCGCCGGACTGGCTACAGCGTACTATTTGCAGACCCGCGCGCGCGCGACGAACGCGCCGATTGAGTACCAATTGATCGAAAGCGCGCCGACCTTCGGCGGGAAGATTGTCTCGGCACGCGCCGATGGCTTCGTCGTCGAAGGCGGGCCCGATTCATTTATCGCACAGAAACCTGCCGCGCTGGAGTTGTGCCGCGCGCTCGGGCTCGGCGATCAACTGATCGGCACCAACGACGCGGCGCGCAAAGTGTTTGTGTGGAGCCGCGGGCAACTGCGGCCGATGCCCGCCGGTATGAACCTGATCGTGCCGACGCGCATCACGCCGTTTCTCACGTCGTCGCTCGTTTCGTGGGGCGGGAAATTGCGGATGGGGCTGGAGTTGTTCATTCCGCCGCGCCGCGACGACGGCGACGAAAGCCTGGCGCATTTTGTGCGGCGACGCCTGGGCGCGGAGGCGCTCGACAAAATCGCGGAACCGATGATCGCAGGCATTTATGTGGCCGACGCCGAAGACCTGAGCCTGCAGAGCACCTTCCCGCGTTTTCTCGAGATGGAGAAAAAGTATGGAAGCCTGATCCGCGGCATGAGGCAACAGCCGCGGCCGCCTCAAAATGGCAAAGCCGCCACGTCTATGTTCATGACGCTGCGTGATGGATTGCAGGAACTGGTGGAGGCGTTGCTCGACCAGCTTGACCACGATGCGTTGCTGCTCAATCGGCGCGTGGTCGCCCTTAGACGCGACGCGGGCGCATACCACATTGCCCTGAATGACGGCGCAGCGATTCGCGCGGACGCGGTGGTGTTCGCCACGCCTGCGTACGTGAGCGCAGAGCTGCTGCAAGCGATCGCCCCTGAACTGGCATCTGCGCTGCGCGCGATTGGTTACGTGTCCACCGCCACCGTGTCGCTCGGATTCAGGCGCGCAGAGCTGTCGCACTCGCTCGAAGGTTTTGGCTTCGTCGTGCCCAGCAGTGAGCGGCGCAAGATTACGGCGTGTACCTGGTCGTCCACGAAGTTCAACCACCGCGCGCCTGACGGCTACGCACTGGTGCGCGGCTTTATCGGCGGCGCGCACGCGGAAGCCCTGATGGAGCAAGACGACGCGGCGCTGGTGCAAACGGTGCGCGATGAACTGCGCGCGATGATGGGCATCACGGCGACGCCCGTGCTGACGAAAGTCTTCCGCTGGCACAAAGCGAATCCGCAATACGCTGTCGGCCATCAGGCACGCGTCACCGCCATCGAACGTCTGGCCGCGCAACAGACGGGTTTGTATCTGGCGGGGGCCGCCTACCACGGCGTCGGGATTCCCGATTGTATTGCCGATGGCGCGCGTGTCGCGGCCCAACTTTTGAAACTGGAGGAACCATGAGAGCCGGCATGACCAGCACGGGGTTGCACGGCCAGCGCGTCGCCCGCAATTATGCCGAACGGCCTATGCTCGTCTATTGGGAGATGACGCGGGCGTGCGCACTGGCTTGCCGCCACTGCCGCGCCGAAGCGATGCCCACTCGCCATCCGCGCGAACTGAATCACGCCGAGAGCAAAGTGTTGTTGCGACAGATCGCCGAGTTTGGTGATCCATGGCCTCATCTGATCCTGACGGGCGGCGACCCCTTGTCGCGCGCCGACCTGTTTGACCTGATTGACGAGGCGCGCGCGCTGGGGTTGATGGTTTCGATCACGCCAAGCGCGACGCCGAATCTGACGGAGGATGTCATCGCGCAACTGAGGGCACACGGCGTTCAAAGTATGGGGTTAAGCCTCGACGGCTCGACGGCGGCGCGGCACGACGCGGTGCGCGGGATTACGGGTTGCTTTGACGCAACGCTGCGCGCTATGCGCGTGGCGGCTGAACGTGAGCTGCCCGTGCAGATCAACACGCTCGTCTCGGAAGAAACAGCCGACGACCTGCCTGCGGTTTACGAGCTGCTTCAGTCGCGGCAGGTCATGCGCTGGAGTTTGTTTTTCCTGATCGCGGTCGGGCGCGGGCGTGTGTTGCAGGAGCTGTCGCCCGAACGCGGCGAAGCGTTGATGCACTGGATTTATGACCTGGCGCGCATCGCACCCTTTGCGATCAAGACGACGGAAGCGCCATCGTATCGCCGCGTGGCCTTGAACCGCATGCGCGGCGATGGGTTGACAGCCGAGCAGATTCAGCACACAGCCGTGTATCAGGGTTTCAGCATTCGCGATGGACATGGGATCATGTTCGTCGCGAACACAGGCGATGTTTACCCTGCAGGCTTTTTGCCACTGGCCGTCGGCAACGCGCGCACGGACGACCTCGCGGCCACTTATCGCCATGCGCCCATCTTCCGCGCCCTGCACGACCCCGGTCAACTCACAGGCAAATGCGGCCGGTGCGAGTATCGCGTCGTGTGCGGCGGCTCACGCGCGCGCGCGTTCGCTTACACAGGCGACCCACTCGCCAGCGATCCATTCTGCCCGTATCAACCCGCGGAGCCGGCCTGATGTCATCGGCCGAGCGTTTCCTGCGCGCCTGCCGCCGCGAGCCAACCGACTGCACGCCGGTGTGGTTCATGCGGCAGGCAGGACGCTATCTGCCAGAGTATCGCGCCATCCGCCAGAAATATTCGCTGCTCGACATCTGCGCGCGGCCCGAGGTCGCGGCGCAGGTTACACTGCAACCCGTTGACGCGCTTGGCGTGGACGCCGCCATCCTCTTCGCGGACATTCTGCTGCCGCTCATCCCGATGGGCATTGATTTAGAGTTTGCGGCGGGCGAAGGCCCCGTCATTCACAACCCGATTCGCACGTCGAACGATGTGACTGCACTGCGCCCGATACATGCGCGGGATGACCTTGCGAGCGTCATGCAGACCATCCGGCTCGTGCGCCGCGAGTTGAACGGGCGCGTGCCGCTGATTGGCTTCGCGGGCGCGCCGTTCACGCTCGCCAGCTATCTGATCGAAGGCGGCGCCTCGCGCACGTTTCTCAAGACCAAGCAACTGATGTATCGCGAGCCGCAGACGTGGCACGCGCTGATGGGCAAACTCGCCGAGATGCTTGCGGATTACCTGTGCGCGCAAATCGCCGCGGGCGCGCAGGCCGTGCAACTGTTTGACAGTTGGGTTGGCTGGCTCAGCCCCGACGACTATGCAACCTACGTACAGCCCTACTCCCAAAGAATTTTCCGCGCGATTGACGATGTGCCGACGATTCACTTCGGCACGGACACGGCGACGCTGCTCACGCTGATGCGCGAAGCAGGCGGCGACGTGATTGGATTAGACTGGCGCGTGCCGCTCGACCACGGCTGGCAACCCTTGGGCGACGTGGCGGTACAGGGCAACCTCGATCCGCTTGCGCTGTTCGCGCCGCGCGACGTGCTGGCGTCGAAGGTCAGCGACAAAGCTACGCATCACGGGCACCTTGGAGAGTCATGACGAAACCCACTGGGGTGTTGTTGATGGCCTACGGCGGGCCCAACTCGTTGAGCGACGTCGAACCTTATCTGCTTGACGTGCGCGGCGGCCGGCCGACTGCGCCCGATCTGGTGGAGGAAGTGCGCCAGCGTTATGCGCGCATCGGCGGGCGCTCGCCGCTGTTGGAACTGACGCGGCGGCAGGCTGATGCGTTGCAGGAAGCGCTGGGTGACGAGTACCGAGTGTACGTGGGGATGCGGCACTGGCACCCCTACATCCGGGAGACGATGGCGCAAATTGCCGCCGACGGTATTGCACAGCTCATCGCGATTGTGATGGCGCCGCACTATTCCAAGCTGAGCATCGGCGCGTACATGCGCAAATTGCGCGAGGCGCGCGACGCGCTGGCGCCCGCGCTGCGCCTGTGCGAGGTGTTGAGTTGGAAGACCCATCCGCTTTTCCTCGACGCGCTCGCCGCGAAGACGAATGCCGCACTGCAACAATTTTCCCGCGACGAACGCGCAGAGGTTGAAATAATTTTCAGCGCGCACAGTTTGCCTGAGCGCATCCTGCAAGAGAACGACCCGTATCCGCAGGAACTTCAGGACACGGTCGCCGGTGTGGTTCAGCGCGTCGGCGCGGTGCGCCATCAATTCGCATTCCAAAGCGCGGGCAGCACGCGCGAGAAGTGGCTCGGTCCCGATGTGGGCGCCGTGATTGACGAACTGGTTACGCGCGGCAAGCGCCACATCCTCGTCCAGCCCGTCGGCTTCGTCTGCGACCACGTCGAGATTCTGTACGATGTGGACATCGTGTACAAGCAGCAGGCCGAGCGATTGGGCGCGCACCTCGAGCGCGCCCAGTCGCTGAACGACTCACCGCAGTTAATCGCGGCGCTCGCGGACATCGTGATGAAACACGCACAACCTGATGGACATCCATAAGTCCGAAAAACTTTTCGCCGAAGCACAACAACTCTTGCCGGGAGGTGTGGACTCACCCGTGCGCGCCTTCAAAAGTGTGGGCGGGACGCCGCGCTTTATCGCGCGCGCAGAAGGCGCAACCATCATTGATGTAGACGACAATCGCTATATTGACTACGTGATGTCGTGGGGGCCGCTCATTCTCGGACATGCGCACGCGGAAGTGGTGGCGGCGATTCGCGCACAGGCGGCGCGCGGCACGAGTTACGGCGCGCCGACCGAGCTCGAGGTCGAGTTGGCGCGATTGATGACGCAGGCGATGCCCTCGCTCGACATGGTTCGCTTCGTCAACTCGGGCACCGAGGCCACAATGTCGGCGCTGCGGCTCGCGCGCGCGTTCACGGGGCGCACGAAAATCGTCAAGTTTGAAGGCGGTTATCACGGTCACGCCGACATGCTGCTCGCGCAGGCCGGCTCAGGCGTCGCGACGCTCGGCATTCCTGATTCGGTCGGTGTGCCACCGGCCGCTGTGGCCGATACCTTGACCGCACCTTACAACAACCTAAGAGCGCTGGCGCAATTGTTTGAAGCGCACCGCCATCAAATCGCCGCGCTGATCGTCGAGCCGGTTGCGGGCAACATGGGCGTCGTGCCGCCGTGCGAAGGATTTTTGCAAGGCGTGCGCGCGCTGACTTTAGAGCATGGCGCGCTCTTGATTTTCGACGAAGTGATTACGGGCTTTCGCGTGGGCTGGGGCGGCGCTCAGGGGTTATATGGCGTCAAGCCCGACCTGACCTGCCTGGGGAAGATCATCGGCGGCGGCCTGCCGGTCGGCGCGTACGGTGGCCGCCGCGAGATCATGCAGTGGGTCGCGCCGAGCGGGCCCGTGTATCAGGCGGGCACGCTGTCGGGCAATCCGCTCGCGATGGCGGCGGGCCTTGCAACACTCAACGTACTGCGGCGCACGAATCCCTACGCCATGCTCGAAAGCCTTGCGGCGCGGCTGTGCGAAGGCATCGCGGCGGCTGCCGAAGTCGCGCGGATTCCGATCTGGCAGAACCGCGTGGGCAGCCTGTTCACGACCTTCTTTTCATCCGGGCCGGTCACCGATTATGCCAGCGCAAAAAAATCGGACACGGCGCGCTACGCCAAGTTCTTTCACGCGCTGTTGGATACGGGCTTTTATTTTGCGCCGTCGCAATTTGAGGCGGGGTTTGTTTCTGTCGCGCATAGCGATGAAGCGATTGAACAAACGGTGATAGCCTTACGGCGCGTGTTTTAAATATCCTCGCTGTTCAAGTCCTCATCGTGGCCCTAGGCACACGCGGCCGGTAATTTCGGGCTGCCGTAAATTTGCGGTACACTCATCTGGAGCCCATTCACTTCAGGGAGCAATTGCCTTGATGGACCGTCAGTTGTTCACACTGGACAGAGATACGCGTTGCGGGTAGTTACTCCATCTTTCGTAAAATAGCGAGAATAGCCCATGCCGAATAGCACCGTCTGTTTGTCCTTCGATTTTGACGCAATGTCCGTCTGGTTCGGCTACAAGAACGTCACGCCAGCCATGCTCTATCGCGGCGAATATGGCGCGCGGGTGGGAGTGCCGCGCCTCCTGCACATGCTCGACCGGCTCGCCATTCGCGCGACGTTTTTCGTGCCGGGGCACACGATTGAGTCGTTCCCCGAAGTCACGCAGGCGATCCTCGCGGGCGGCCACGAGATCGGCCACCACTCCTATGCCCACGTTGACCCCAGCGAGCAAACAGCCGACGAAGAGCGGCGCGACATGGAGCGCGCGTGGAAGGCGCTGGAGCGCATCGGCCTGAAACCGCTGGGCTTCCGCTCGCCGTCGGCCGATTACTCCAGCGCGACGCTGGCCTTGATCGAAGAGTTCAATTTCCTGTACGACTCCAGCCTCATGGCCGACGACTACCGGCCCTACCATCCGCGGCTGGGGGATCAGGTCACGCAGCAGTCGCCGCTGGTGAAGGGGGCGGAGGCTCGCGTCTGGGAACTGCCGATCTGTTTCGAGTTTGACGATTGGGTTCATTTCCAATTCAATTTCAACCCATACCGCAACGGAACCTCCGCGCCGAGCAAGGTGCTGGAAATCTGGACCGCCGAGTTTGACTGGATGCACGCCAACGTGGACGGCGGCATCCTGAACGTGGCGATGCACCCGCAGGTGATCGGGCGCGGTCATCGGGTCGCGATGCTGGAGCATTTCATCACGCACTGCTTGAGCCGCGGGTCGGATGTCAAGTTTGAGCGCATGGGCGACGTGGCGAAGCGGCTGAACAGCATGTGAGAATCAAAGCTTCCCCTGAAGATTTTATCGTCGAGGAAGCCATCCGGCTGACGCCGGTTGAGACCGGCCCGTTTGCGCTCTACCGGGTGCACAAGCGCGGTGTGACGACGACGCAGGCGCTGGAAAGCATCGCCGCGCAACTGCACGTGGGCAAGCGGCTGATTGTCTTCCCGGCCCTCAAAGACAAGGCGGCCGCGACCATCCAGTACGCGAGCGTGAAGGGCGCGGCGCCGCCGCTGGTTGAGGGCAACGGCTTTCGCGCCGAGCGGGTGGGCTATGCCGAGCGGGCTTTGCGACCGGCGGACTTGCGCGGCAACCGTTTTACCATCGTCGCGCGTGACCTGTCTCTGGAGGAGGCGCAGAGGCTTGGCCCGCGCCTGCGGCAGATGGCCGAGTTTGGTCTGCCCAACTACTTCGACGACCAGCGCTTCGGCTCGTACAGCGGCGAGGCAGGCTTCATCGGCAAGAAGATACTTCAGCGAGATGCCGAAGGCGCGCTGAAGGTCTATCTGGCGCAGAGGATGGTGGGCGACCCGGAGCGTGTGCGCGTCTTCAAGGAGTTCGCGCTGGGTCATTGGGGAGAGTGGGGGAGCATGATGGAGCACGCGCCGAAGCCGTCGAACTTCCGCAGTGTGCTGACCTACCTGAAGGACCACCCGGCGGACTTTCGCCGCGCGCTCAACCTGATACCCCCGCCCCTGCTATCGCTCTACCTGTCGGCTTACCAGTCGTGGCTGTGGAATCTGATCGCCGCGCGTTGCACCGACGCGGCGCTGGCGCAGGCCGGATTCAAGACGCGGCCCATACGGGTGGCGGGTGGCGACCTGCCGGTCTATTTCAACCTGCCGGATGGTCTGCGGCTCCAACTAGAGCGCTGGATGATTCCATTGCCGAACCATCGCGCGGCCTTTGCCGAGCCGTTGGTGGAGCAGGCCGCGGCGGCGGTGCTGGCGCAGGAGCAGTTGACGCTGAACGACTTCAAGGCGCGCATCTTGAAGCGGGCATTTGCCGATAAATCATCGCGCGCCCTGATTGTGCGCCCGCAAGAGGTGAGCGCCAGCGACCCGGACAATGACGAGCTGGCGCGCAAACGCTGGAAGGTCACGGTGAGGTTCTTCTTGCCGCCGGGCAGTTACGCGACGCTGGTGATGAAGGCCATTTGACCGTATGCACAACACCCATCTGACGCTTGCCAACCTGCAAGCCCAGGGCTGTCTCGTCTATCAGAGCGAGACGCACCCGGTGGCTATCTTTTACACGGACGGTGGGCTTTACGCGGTGGACAACCGCTGTCCGCACATGGGCTTCCCGCTGGCGCAAGGCTCGGTCAAGGATGGCATTCTGACTTGCCATTGGCATCATGCGCGGTTTGCGCTCGGCTCCGGCGGCGCCCTCGACCTGTTTGCCGACGACGTGCGTGCGTTTCCCGTCGAGGCGCGCGACGGCGAAATCTGGATTGACCTGACGCCCCTGCCGCCTGAGGTACAGCGCGCGCGGCTGACCCGGCGGCTGCAACACGGCCTTGAGCGCGACCTGAATCTGGTTATCGCCAAGACGGTGATCGCCTTAGTCAGGGATACGCCATCCGGCCTGTCGGCAGCCGGTAGGGGCGAAGCCGCGCGCGGGGAACACCGCGTCAGCGAGGAGGCCAATCGCGCTCCGCTTCGCCCCTACGAAGCCGCGCGCGTCCCGTTTGCCACGGGGTTGGAGTTTGGGGCGCGCAACCGGCGCGACGGCTGGGCGATGGGGCAGACCATTCACGTCGCCATGATGAACCTACTGCCGTTTCTGGATCAGGAGGATGCGGCGCGCGCGCTTTATCACGGCTTGAGCGCGGTCGCGCGCGATTGTGACGGCGCGCCCGCGCGCCATCTGCTGGATCCACTGCCCGGCGGGGCGGTCGAGATGAGCACGTTGAAACGCTGGTTCCGCTCGTTTGTCGAGGTGCGGGACGAGGAGGGCGCGGAACGGTGCATCGTGACGGCCGCGCAGGCGGGCGCGTCGCCCGCGCATATTTCCGATATGCTGTTCAGCGCGGCGACCGATCATCGGTATCTGCAAATCGGCCACACGGCTGACTTTTCCAACAAAGCGATTGAGGCCTGCGAGCACCTTGACGGCGCAGATGGCCGCCCCCTGGCCGGACTGGTGCTGTCCTCGCTCGCGCCGTCGTTCGCCAACGCCAGCCGCGCAGAGGAGTCGAACGCGTGGCGCAACCCCGTTGACCTCATCGCCCTGTTGGAAGCGGCCTACGAGCGGCTGCCGCAGGCGCTGGACGATGGCCGCCGCCCTTCGACAAGCTCAGGCCGCCGCGCTCAAGACCCGCTGGCGGTGCGCCCGGCCACGCATCTGGCCGACCTCACCGACACCTTGCTTTCCGACCGCCCGCACGATATTGTCGCGGTTCTGCTCGACGCGCTCCAGCACGGCACGACGCCGGAGCAGTTGGCCGGCGCGGTCACGTATGCGGCGGCGCGGCGGATGGCGCACTTTCACACCTCGAACGAGTTTGGCGATTGGGACACGGTTCTGCACACCTTTACGTTTGCCAACGCGATCCATCAGGCGATGCGCCGCGCGCCGTCGGTGGCGCTCTTGCGGGGCGTGTTTGACGCGGCCATGAGCGTGTATCTCGATCGCTTTCTGAACATGCCGGCGGCGAAAATACCGCAGGTGGAAAGGTCCGGCGAGACGCCCGAAGACCTGCTCGACGAGTTTCTGTCGCTGCTCAATCGCCAACAGCAGGTGAACGAATCCGCGGCGCTGTGTGTACAGTATCTAATCAATGGCGGCGCGCCGGAGCGGCTGATGGCCGCCATCGGCAAGGCGCTGTTGCGCGAGGACCCGGGCTTCCACACCATTCAGACGGTTGAGGCGGCCTTCGCGCAATACCGGCTGTGGCGTGGTACGCCGCAGGCCGATCACTTCCTGATTGCGGCGGCGCGGTATCTGGCCGCGCATGCTCCGACCTCGCGCGCGATGGAGCAGACGTTTCGCATTGCGTGGCGCCTGCACCGCGGTGATCGCTTGTTCATCGAAGAGTAGCACGCGGCGCGGCAAGGAGGAGTTATGACATTTCCCGTGATGCTCACGTTCGACCTTGATGCAGAGTCGGGGGCGTTGGCGCAAGACCCAATGAATGCCAATCGTCCCGGCGTGCTGTCCGTCGGGCAGTATGGCCCGAAGGTCGGCGTGCACCGAATCCTGAAACTCCTGGACGAGGAGGCCATCCCGGCCACGTTCTTCATCCCCGGCTGGGTCGTGGACAAATACCCGGCGGCGGTTGAGGCCGTAGCCAACGCCGGGCACGAAATCGCCCATCACGGCTACACCCATCAGCCCCCGGCTACTTTCGCGAGCCGGGACGAAGAGGAAGCCGGGCTCGCGCAGGGCATCGCTTCTATCGTGCGCCAGACCGGCCAACGGCCGCTGGGTTACCGTTCCCCGTCGTGGGATTTCTCGCCGCACACGCTGTCATTGCTCGAACAGTACGGGTTCCTCTACTCGTCGAACCTGATGGACGACGACGCGCCCTATACGCACAGCATTGCCGGGCGCGCGACGCGGCTGGTGGAACTGCCCATCCAGTGGATGAACGACGACGCGCCGTTCTTCATGTTCCGCCCGCCAAACCCGCGACCGATACAGCCGGCGAGCCACCCGTTTGAAATCTGGACGGAGGAGTTGCAGATTCTGCATCGAGAGGGTAAGGTGTTCGTGCTGACGATGCATCCGCAGATTATCGGGCGGCCCAGCCGCGCGCAGATGCTCAAACGGTTCATCGCGTTTGCGCGCTCACTGGGCAACGTCGAGTTCCGCCGCTGTCACGAGGTGGCGGCAGACTATCTCGCGCAGACCGCGTGAGACCTGAAGGCCGGTTATGTCCGGCCAGACCGAGGCTCTACCCGTGGCGGCCACGAGGCGCGCCGCCCGTATCGCTGATGATGAAAGACAGGAATGACGATGGAACGAGAATCTCGCTTAAAAATCGGCTGTGCGCTCATGACGTGCCTGACCATTCCCCTCATGCTCTGCGCAGCCGCGGTCGTGTTCGGACCGGGATTGAACTTGAACGGCGTCAGTCTGCCCGGAGCGCGCGCGTCCGCGCCGGCCGTTGACCGGTTGGCCGTGATTGGCGAAGATGGCAACGTCTATGTGCTGGACCGGAGCGGCCAATCGCGGGTGGCGTTGACGACCAACGCCGCGCTGGCGCAAAGCGCCGCCGTGCGGCGGCTGTATGCGTTTCCCAACTGGTCGCCCGACAGCGAGCAGGTGGCGTTCGTGGGGTTAAGCTCGGAGAACGGGGGCAAAGCCTCGCTCTTTGCCGCCGGCATCAAAGACGTCCGGAGCGAGACCCAGCCGCTTGAGCTGTATTCCAGCGAAGACAACTTCCCGTTCTTTCTATTCTGGTCGCCCAACAGCAAGCGCGTCGCTTTTCTCGCGCAAAACGATCAGGAGATGAGCCTGAACACGGCCAACGCCGACGGCTCGGGCACGCAGGAACTGGGCAAAGGCGCGCCATTCTACATCTCGTGGTCGCCGGACTCGCAGAGCCTTGTCAGCCATGTCGGTGGAAGCCGCCGGCAGTCGGCGGATGCGTTTATCGGACTGCATTCGCTGACCACTCTGGGTCAGCCACAACATTTGAGCATTGCCCCCGGCAACTTCCTCGCCCCGGCGTGGTCTCCGGCCGGCAATGAAATCTTGATGGCGCTGGCCTCGCCCGACAACCGCAGTGACACACTGGTCGTCAGCGACTCGCGTGGCGAGCAGACGCGCACGCTGGCGCAATATGCCGGGAACGTGGGCTTCGCCTGGTCGCGGGATGGAAAGCACATTGCCTATCTTATCACCCAGCAGACCAGCGCAGGGCTGAAATCTGAACTGCATATGGTGAACGCCGATGGCAGCCACGAACTCCTGATCGCCGACGATTCACCGGTGGCGTTCTTCTGGTCGCCCGACAGCGCGAAGATCGCCATGCTGACCCGAGCCAGCGGCGGGCAAGGCGGCCTCGTCTTTACGGGTGACAATCGCCAGCAGGCACAACTGCGCCTCACGTGGAAGGTCGTGACCGTCGCCGACAACAAGGTTTCGTCGCTCGTGACGTTCGTGCCCACCGACGCTTTCGCGTCACTGCTGCCGTATTTCGACCAGTACGCGCAATCGCTGCAAATCTGGTCGCCCGACAGCCAGGCGGTCGTCTATGCCGCGCAGGAGAACGACGGCACCGAAGCGATCTATGTGGCCGACACGAGTCGCGGGGAGCAGGCGCGCCGGTTGACAACCGGCAGCATCGGCGTTTGGTCGTACCGGTGAGCCGGGGCGAGAGCGAAGCTGCACGGTTTGACCGAATTCCCGCGCTCGCCTATAATCCAATCAGCCCCCGATCCAAGGTCGGGGGCTGATGGACAGAGAGCCGCTAGCTCAGCTGGCAGAGCAAGTGCCTTTTAAGCACTGGGTCGTGGGTTCGAATCCCGCGCGGCTCATCGGCAGACGATGAAGGTGGGGAAGTGATCTACTTCCCCACCTTTGTTATGGCAACAAAATATGTGACTTGCCCATATTGCAGCGGCAAGGACGTTTACTTCGTCAGGACGCGCCGTATTCGGAAGTGCAAGCATTGTGAGAACAAGACGTTCTCTGTCAAGGTCGGGACTATCATGGAAGATAGCCCCATCAGTCTGGACAAGTGGCTTGCCGCTATCTGGATGATTGCCAACGCAAAGAACGGTATCAGTTCTTACGAGACTAGCCGCGCATTGGGCATCACCCCAAAAAGAGCGCATGGTTTCTTGACCATCGTTTCCGTCTTGCCATGCAGACCGGCACGTTTGAGAAACTTTCTGGGCAGGTTGAGGCCGATGAAACCTACATCGGAGGCAAGGCGCGCAATATGCACAAGGGCAAGCGCAAAGCGAAGGGACGCGGCACAGTCGGCAAGACCGCTGTCATGGGCTTGTTGGAACGTCATGGACAAGTGCGCACAAAGGTTATCCCAAACACACTGACGTGAGGAACTTCGTAACTAACGACTTTTGAGGGGCCCTGGCCGTTGCGGACAAACGCTTGACATTCAAGCAATAGACTGGTAAGGTGCAGGCCGAGTGAGTAATGTGATGGGTGAATGCTGTGCCTACCGTGACAGGCTTTGTCTCCGACGGCGAATTGATAGGACATTATGAGAAGCATAAGTTAGAGTTCCCCGACTGTAAGAATCAGTACGAATACTTGCAACGAGCGCGGACATTCCTCGAAGCCGATTTATCTACGATAGGCGCTGAGGAATGCAAGAATGCTGATGGAAACACTGTGCGCTATTGCCAAGCAACTAACGAATATGCGATAATCCAGCCGACTAGAGGCATTATTGTGACTTACTTTAACTCTAGTTTCCGCTAAAAATTAGGGACATCAGGCGACTGCCTGTAAAGTTGGGTTGCCGAACCTAACTTAGTGAGGAGCGCCTGATGTCCAGCATAGTTTACCGCACCTTAACCGTTTTGTGTGAACTGGTGCAGGACT
>JACQEC010000090.1 GCA_016200765.1 Chloroflexota bacterium
GGCCGGCTCGGTTTGGTGTGACTCACGTAAAGGCCTCCCGCTTTTGAGGCCTATTGTGAGTCCATTCACGATCGCGGACGGTATCTTTTTCTCATGAGGCGACGATTCGCCCAGAGTATCTTTTTTAGTGAGGTGACTCGCCGAATTGCGCCCGAGCGGTGCGCGGTGCTATAATCAGGCTGTCCGCTTGGGCCGCTCTTTACTGGTTGTCATCAGGAGGTGCGCCATGCAAGCCCGCCAGCATCCCGCAAGCCGCCGCGTCTTTCTGCACCTTACAGCGAGTCTCGGCCTACTGCTATTGGCTGCAACCCTAATGGGTTGTAACGCGGCCCCCCCGTCCAGAATCCCGCGCATTGGTTTCTTGCTGCTGACGGGGCCCGTCCCCCAGTTCACCACTCTGGTTGATGCGTTCCGGCAGGGGTTGAAAGAACTGGGCTATGTCGAGGGGCAGAACATCGCCTTTGAGTATCGCTATGCCGAGAGTCAGCCCGAACGACTGCGCTTGCTGGTCTCGGAATTGGTGGCTGTGCCGGTAGATGTAATGGTCATCGGAAACACGCGGGCACTTCAGGCCGCGCTGCAAACCACCAGCGCCGTGCCGATTGTCGCGCCGCTGTTGAGCGACCCGGAAGGCGATGGCTGTGTCTTCGGGTCAATCGCGCATCCCGACAAGAACTGCACCGGTTTGAGCACGCAGGCGCCCGGCCTCAGCGCGAAACGGGTGGACTTCTTGAAGGACGCGTTCCCGGCGATCACGCGGCTGGCGATTATCTGGAACCCGGCCAACCCGTCGTCGAGTGAGGTGTTTGCCGAGACGGAGAACGCGGCGCGGCGGAGAGGTCTGCAGGTCTTATCCTTAAACGTGCAGCGCGCCCAAGACTTCACCTTTGCCTCTGCCGCGGACGAGCGCTTTGATGCCGTCATCACGCTGGAAGATGTCATCATCACGGTCAACTCCAATGCCGTGTTTGATTTCGTGGCCCAGCGGCGCGTGCCGGCCATCTACCCCAGTGAGTTGTTTTCCAGAGCGCGCGGGCTGATGAGTTACGGGCCGCCGTTTACCGGCCAGTACAAACGCGCCGCCACCTATGTGGATAGGCTCCTGAAAGGGGAAAAGCCCGCTAACTTGCCGGTGTCGCAGCCAACCGAGTTCGTGCTGATCGTCAACCTGAAGGCGGCCAACACGCTAGGGCTGACGATTTCGGCGGACCTCCTCTCGCGCGCCGACGAGGTGATTCAATAACCGCCGCGGGCTAGCCGGTTCCCACGCGCCCCTCGCGCTCGACAAACTCCAACCCCGGGGTGGGGCTGTAGCAACTCCAGCCGCCGTCAACCATCAGCGTCTCGCCGGTCATGTATGCGGCCTCTTCCGAGGCGAGGAACAGCGCGGGCCCCACCACATCCTGCGGCCAGCCTGCGCGGCGCAGGGGCACCACGCGCCCCCACTTCTCGGCATAGTCGGGATCGTCCTGCAGGTTGCGCTCGACCACAATCGGCCCGACGCCCAGCGCGTTGATGGTGATCGCGTAGGGCGAGAGCTCGAGCACTAGATTGCGCACCAGCATCTGCAGGCCGGCCTTGGTCATCGCGTAAGCCGAGAGGTATTGCACCGCCTGATTGCCCACTACCGACGAGGTAACGATGATGCGCCCGCCCGCGCCCTGCTTGACCATCTCGCGGGCGGCGGCCTGCGCGGTGAAGTAGGTGCCTTTCAAGTTCGTGTCCACCACCGCGTCGAACGCTTCTTCGCTGTAGTCCAGAAACTTGCCCCAACTGGTGATGCCCGCGTGACAGCAGGCGATGTCTAGGCGCCCGAACACCTCGACACAGCGCGCGACCATCGCCCGGCACGCCGCCACCGAGCCGATGTCCGCGTCGAAGGCGATGGCTTTGCCGCCGTCCGCGCGGATTTGCTCCAGCGTCTCTGCGGCGGCGGGCGCGTCATGCAGATGATTCACCAGCACCGCCGCGCCCGCCTGCGCCAGCCCAAGCGCCAGCGCGTGGCCGATGCCCCGGCTCGCGCCGGTGACGAGCGCAACTTTGCCGGATAAGTTGACCATGTTTCTCCTTGTAGAACCGGCGGCTCTGGGCGCTTAACGCGCCACGCGCCGCACGCCCGGGTCGGTGAAGATGTCGAACTCGTCGCGACTGCGCGTGGAAAACTCCGAGACAATCGCGCCCTGCGGCCCGGCCTGAAACCAGTGCAGGGTATCCGGCAGGATGGTGTGCTGTTGGCCGGGGCCGAGCACGACCTCATGCCAGACCGTGTAGGATGAGGCGCGCTCGGCAGGCGGGCGGCATTGGGGCTTGCGCGCCGGCTCGCCCTCGACATAGAGATAGACCTTGCCCCAGCGACAGCGGAACGTCTCCTCCTTGCCCGGGTCGCCGAACTGCGGCAGGGGTGGGTGGCGGTGCTCCGGGAAGGTCTGGCGCGGGAACAGCACCAACTCTTTCGCGCAACAGCGCTCGGTGTTGAGATAGACGACCAACTGCAAGCCAATCCGCTCCAACTGCCCCAGCCCGACGTCGGTGACCTCAATGCCGGCGGCCTCGGCGCGGGTGAGCGTGATGCCTGCCTGCTTGAGCATCGCCGCCGTGCGCCTCTGCGCGCGCTTGATTTGTAGGTGAGTCAGCATAGACGACCTCCTGTCGGCTATCAGCGGATTGGGATAACGGATTAGCGGATGAAGGCGCGGCCTCCACAGCGTACCTGCCGGTCACAGAACCCGCGCCCGTGACCAGCCAACCCGCCGCAATAACACTCATCCATCCGCTAATCCGTTATCCTAATCCGTTGATAGTCCTATCGGGTGCTCGATGTCATCGTGGATGGTGAAATTCAACTCCTCGTCCGTGAACCCTTCGTGTTACGCCAAAAGGCAGTCCTATTCACGGCAGATGGTGGTATAATTCCAACTGACTGGAGACTGCCCATGACCTTTGAGCGAATTGAAATCCATCCCCAAATCATGCTGGGGAAGCCTGTCATTCGAGGCACCCGCGTGAGTGTCGAGTTGCTGTTGCGTAAGCTTAGCGAAGGCATGACCGAGGCCGAATTGCTGGACGCTTACCCGCGCTTGGCCCGGGCCGACATTCAGGCGGCGCTGGCCTATGCCGCCGGCCAAGTCGGCTGTCAACGGATTGGGATAGCGGATTAGCGGATGAATGCGCGGCTTCCACAGCGTACCGGCCAAGTCGAAGAACCCGCGCCCGCGACCAGCCAACCCGCCGCAATAACGCTCATTCATCCGCTAATCCGTTATCGTTATCCGCTGATAGCCCCCGCCCCATCCGGTACTTGATGTCGTAGTGGATGATGAAGTCCAACTCCTCGTCCGTGAACCCGTAATGCTTCGCCAGCACCCGGTCTATCTCGTCGATGATGGGCTTCGAGTGCTTCGGGATAATGCATTGCACATCGAGGGTTTCACCTCCGAATCGCATTGAACGAATTTCAGAAGTCCGTCTCAAATTCTGAGAAACAGAAACTGCAAGTCTTGATAACATAACGCTATGTTTCGTACAGAGTTTCTCCAAGTCCACGGGAAAGGAAAGGACTTCACGACGATTAAGATTCCTGCAGTCGCTATGAGTTGTCAGAAACCATCTAAACAATGTCGAATTGAGTACACAAAAGGAGGCTTGTGCCTTGATAGGGACGTCAAATTCTAAGATCTTTTGTTCTGATGGATCGCGACGCCGGCCGGTGCTATCCTTGATCGCCGGAACAAAATCCAGAACATTTAAGAACGCATGAACCTTTCGCGTATAGTACACGACGTGCTTGCTAGATGGTACGAGGAAGTTCCCCAGAGTTCTTGTGCCCCGCCATATCTTGTCCAAAATGGAAACCTCAACAGCAGATCCAACTTTGGGGACGCTGTTGTCCATATACAACTTCTGAGGTCGAGCGTATGTAAGGAGATGAAAGAGAAATTGTCGCTCTTCTGCACTCCATTTGTGGCATCTAGTGGTTAGAAGTTCAATGCGTTGGTTGTTCACGGATCCTGCTGAATGTGTGTACAGGATAATTGTTAACTGGATATGCTCCAGCCCTTCAAACAGCCTAGCTGGACGATCATCAAAATGACTGAGCCAGACGCGCTCCTGTCTTAGAACTATAGACTGGAGAGGAGCAAACTTTTCTGTGGACATAGACGAAAGAGGCACTATGAATCCAAAGCGACCAGATATGCGAATCAATCGAACCGCTCTCTCAGCAACATATGCAAACAAGTTGTTACAGGATCCCGTTTCATATCCCCGTAATCGATACTGGCTCTCTATGACTCTGCTTTCCACATACGGCGGATTCCCCACGATCACATCAAACCCGCCCTCCTGCATGATCTGGTTGAACTCCACGTACCAGTGGAACGGCTTGTGCGACCCCACGAACTTGTCAAGACTGCGCGCGCCATACTCGGCAGCCAGCGATTCGTTCAGTTCTTTGTCCACCTTGCCCAGCGTCGCCTTGGCCTCCTCTTTGGCTTGCGCGAACTGACGCGCGCCGATGTTGAGCGTCGTCTGCAAGGCGCGGAACGAGCGCAGGGCGATGTCGGCCTCCTTGATCGTCTGCATCAAGTTCATGCTGAACAGCCGCGTCGCCGCCGCCTGCTCCACCTCCTCAAGGCTGGCGTAGCCGACCAGCGTGTTGCCCGCGCGTATGTTGAAGTCTATGTCGGGCAGAGGCTCGATCTGGTTCGCGTCGTCCACCTGCGCCACCAGCTTGAGGAACAGGCGCAGTTTGCAGATTTCCACCGCCTCGTCCATGATGTCCACGCCGTACAGGTTGTTGACGATGATGCTCTTGTAGATGAAGTAGCGCCGGTTCGGGTGCTGGGCCACGCGCGCCAGTTCTTCCCTGAAGCGCGGGTACTTCGGCCCGCCCAACTTGCTCATCTGGTCGAGCGCGATCTCGTACAGCGGCTCCAGGATGTTCATCGCCGCGAACAGGAACGCCCCACTGCCCACCGTCGGATCGAGCACCGTCAGCTTGCTGAGGCAGTCGAAGTAGAACGTCTGCAAGGTCGCGGGGTCTCGCAGGCCGCCCAGCCAATCCCGCATGAAACGCTCGCTGTCGAGGTTGTAGGTGATCAGGTCGGCGATGCCCGCTATCTTGCCCGCCGCGAAGTCGGCGCGGATTTGCGCCAGCCGCTTCTGGCGCGCCGCGTATTCGCGTTCCGTCTCGGTCGGCAGATAGTCGCTCTGCTTCACAGCGGGATAGATGTACGGCTCCACGTCGTCCATCGGCAGGTGGTCCAGTTTGCCAAAGCGCAAGGTTACGAGTTTGTCAAACAGGAACGGCAGGATGGTGTTGCGGCAGATGTAACCGGTGATGTCCTCCTTCGTGTAGTACGCCCCCATCTGCTTCTGGTTGATGTACTTCTCGAAGATGTAGCCCAGCACGTCCGGGTTGATCTCGTTGTCCGCCTTCCTCGGCCGGTCGTCCAGATGCCACGTGTAGCCATCAAAGAACGCGAAGAGGCGCTCGAAGACCTTATCGGGAATGTCTAGGTGTTTGCCGTGTGCCTGCTCTAGTGGGTGCGGCTGGAAGAGGCCGCCGTTGAGGTAGGGGATGTTGCCCAGCAGACTGCGCGTCCGTGAGGAGCGTTCGCTGGCTTCTTGCGCGAAGCCCTCGAAGAAGAGCGGGGTCAGGAAGTCGCGATAAAAACGGTCGCGCGCGGGCATGGCAAGCAGGTGGCTGCGGAGGTAATCGGGATTGTTGTCGAGAAAGCCCTTCTTCTGGATGAAGTAGATGAACATCAGCCGGTTCAGCATCACCGAGGCGTACCACGCCCGCTCGGTCGCCTCGTCAATGCCTGTGATGAACTTCAGCAAAGCGTCGTGCTCCGTCTTAAACTCGTCATAAAACCGCTTCGTCACCCGCTCCACGTCGAACGCCTTCTTCACCTTACCCACCACGTCCGCAATCGAAGCCCGCCCCTCCTCGTCCAGGTCTTCCAGCCGGAACGCAATTCCGCTCAACTTCTGCAGGAGCGAATCGCCCGGCTGTCCCTTCTGATAGTTATGCTCGCGCGGCTTCGCGCTCGCCCCCGCCTCGCGCTTCACCCACTGCCACGTCGCGGTTGTCCGAGGGGTGTCCACGAAGATCAGGATATGCTCCTCGGCCAACTTCCGCACCTGTGTGGCAATCTTTTTGCGCGCGCTCGCCGTTGGCAGGCCATCGCCGCCCTCGCAGAGATAAGCCCGCATCCCGCCCAATTCCGCCAGCGGCGACAGCCGGTAGGTCGCGCCGTCCAGCGTCAGCGGCGTAGGCGCACCCGCCGCGCGCCCCCAACCCAATTCTTCGACGAACAGTTTCTTGAAATCGAACGCTTCCAGATATTGTCGAGTGCGTTTGAAGTTGATGGTCATAGGTCCTCAAGTGGCTATCAACGGATTAGGATAGCGGATTAGCGGATGAAAGCGCGGCCTTCGCAGCGTACCTGCCAATCACAGAACCCGCACCCGTGACCAGCCAACCCGCCGCAATAACACTCATCCATCCGCTAATCCGCTATCATTATCCGCTGATAGCCCTCAACCCCAGCGAACAAATAATCTTGGCCTCGGGCTGGCTGTCTTCGTCATCTGCTGATATCACGCTCAGGGCGCCTTCTTTGCGCAGACGGCTGACCAACTCGGCTAGGTCCTCATCGCGGATGCCCGCCTTCAACTGGCGGTTGAGTGTGTCCTTGGCGCCCTCGCGCAGGGGATAGCGGTAGAGCGCGTCAATAGAGCGCGACAGGTCTTCGCCGGCCAGCAGTGGCGCGCGCGCCTTCAGGCCGTCGTAATAGGCTTTCAGCCGCTGATAGACCTTTGAGCGCGCGCCGCTGGGCTTGCCCAACTGCCCGCTGGTCGTGCGCGCTTCCTGAACCATCCATTGCACGGCCTGCTCCACCCACTCATGGTGATGGGGGTCGCGCGACACGGCGGGCGTGTCCGGCCCGCACTCGGCGGCGCGCAAAACCGTCAGTTGGCTCTGCGTCACGCGATGCCCGTAGCGGTCCACCCACGCCAGCGCGTCGTTGTCGCCGCTGGTCTGGATATAGACCAGCGCGCCTTCGGGTTGGTCAAGGGTGGGGGTGTGCCGGCGCGCCGCATAGACCACGTCGGGCAGGTTGGCGATCTGTTGCGCCAGCGCCGGATTGTCTTTGGTCGCGTCGTGCCAAATCTGGTAGGCGTAGGACGACAGGTCAATCTCGCTGTCGGCCTCATCGTCCAGAATGCCCGACTTCTCGGTGTACAGGTCTTTTAGCGTCTGCGCGTTGCGCTCGCCCTCGAAGAACTCCTCGTCCGTGCCGATCACCTCGGCGTTCTCGCGCAGGCGCTGGGTCACGCGCGCGCGGAGTCTGATGATCTGTTCCACGCCTTCGGCGGGCAGGAACGAGTAGCAGGTGATTTCGCGCCGCATCTGCCCGATGCGGTCCACGCGCCCGGCGCGCTGGACCAGCCGGATGATGGCCCAGGGCAGGTCGTAGTTGACCACGATGGCGGAGTCTTGCAGGTTCTGGCCCTCGCTCAACACGTCGGTGGCGATCAGCGCCCGAATCTGCTCCTCCGGCGCATACGTTTTCTGGTTGCTCTGCGGGCTGAAGCGCCAGGCCAACTCGGTCGGGTCTGCCGACTGGCCGCTCGCGCCTTCCACGCTCCGCAGTCCGCGCCGCCGCAAGGCCGGGACGAGATAGTTGACGGTGTCGGCAAACTGTGTGAAGATCACCACTTTTTCGTTGGGGTGTGTCCGGGTCAACAGCCGCTCCAACACGCCCAACTTGCGGTCTTGCGTTTCATCCCAGGCGCCGCTCTGCTGGAGGATCGCCAGCAGGTTGTTGCTGTCGCTCTGTAACTGCTGTTTCAGCGCGGGCGTGAACAATTTCGCGCTGAGCCACTTGAAGCGGTCGCGGTATGCGCTCTGATACGCTTGATAGATGACTGCGGCGCGCTGGCGGTACGCTTCGGGTGTGTAGGCGGCGCGGTCGGGCGCGCCGTTGGGCGCGCTGTCGTCATCCTCGCTCTCAAAGTCGCGAGCGCCCTGCAGGTCGTCGGCATCGGCGTCGTTGATGGCGGGGTCGAGCATTTCGGCGGCCTGCGTGCCGATGGGCAGAGGCAATCCCTGCTCCAGCGCATAGAGGAAGATATAGTTGCGGAGCACGTGGCGGTCAACTGACTGCACAAAAGCCATCCCACTGCTCTCCAAGCGTTTGAACAGATTGGTGCGGCAGTAACCCAATAGGCGCGCGCCCGCCCGCGACAGGTTTTCCAGCAGTGACGATTCATCGGGCGTCGCCAATGCCTTCGCGTTGTCTTTCAGGTAGTTGCCCAACCCGTAGCGCGGCAACCGCAGGTGATTGATCACCTCTACGACCGGCTCGGCGTAGAGCCGCGCGTATTGGTCGCTCGGGTCTTGCGCGCGAAGCGCAAACTTGAGCGTCTTGGGCGCGCGCGTCGGGAACGGCAGGCGCGTGCCATCAGCCAATTGCAAGTATTTGTCGCCGGTGGCGGGGTCGGTCAATGCGTAATGCTGTTTGATGAAACTGCGTGTGCGCCGCACCAGATAGAGCCGCATCAGCTCGCGCCAGTCGTCCGGCTCTTGGCTCTTCTCGAAGGCCGCGAGCGTGTTAGGGGCGATCTGGTAAGCGCCAAGCGCCAGCGGGCCTTCTCTGCGTAGCCACGCTTCGGGGCGGACGCCGAGGTCGGCATCTTCGGGCACAAAGAGGCGCAGCTGCGCCGATAGGTCAAGGTAGCTCTTGTTATACGGCGTAGCCGAGAGCAGAACACAGCGGCTGTCGCTCTGGTCGAGGTATTCTTTGATCTTGCGGTAGCGCTTGCCCTCGGGGTTGCGCAGGTTGTGGCTTTCGTCTATCACGACCAGCCGGAAGCGCGCGGGCACATCACCCAACTGGTTCAGCACCACGGACGACGACATCACACGCGCGCGCAGGTTAAAGCGGTCTACGTAACTCTGCCACATCTTGACCAACCGCTTGGGGCAGATGATCAGCGTGGCGATACCCTGCGACTCCTCGACAATGGCCGCCAGTGCGGTCGCCATCAGCGTCTTACCCAACCCGACCACGTCGCCCAGCAACACGCCGCCGCGCTTGTTGAGATGGCGCGCGGCAATCTTGACGGCCGCCGCTTGGAAATCGAATAGTTCGCGCCGGAACGGTTCGGGCAGGTTGAACTCGCTCAAGCCCGCGCGCGCTTCTTGCGAGAGGTGATAGGCCATCTTGAGGTAGATATGGTAGGGGGAGAGCGGCTCCTCGCGCGCCCAACTCTCCTCGATGACCTTGATCAATTCTTCGGAGATGTCGAGGCAAAAATTGTCGTCCCAGCGATCCACGAACCAGCGCGCCAGCTTTTCACACGCGTCGTGTTCCAGCACGTCCACGTTCAATTCGCCCTGATAGTTCAGGCCGGAGAGGGTGAGGTTGCTGCTGCCAACAAACCCGGAGATCGGGTTGTTGAAATCATCCCGAAAGACAAGATAGAGTTTGGCATGGAGGGTATGGCGCAGATGGAGTTTGACGATCAGTTTTCGCTCGCGCAGTTGGCGGGCCAGGCGGCGCAGGCCGGCCTCGTCGTCGTTGGTCGGCGCGCCGAGCATGAGCTGTTGGCGAAACTCTTGTGCCAGCCTGCGCTTGAGCCGAGCGGCGGTGGGCATGTCAATCCCATCCACGCCGTCCGTCGTCCGAAAGATGCCGCGGAGTTCGTCTTGTGGCGACTGGTGCATGCCGACCAACAGGCGGCAACAGTGGTCCTCCCCGCCAGCCCACGGCTCGATGTAGCGGTCAAGTTGCTTCCAGCCGCGCAGGTTAAAATAGCCGACGCAAAAATCGGCGCGCTGGGCGGTTTCCAGCGTGCGGGTCAGCGCCGGCAACAGGTGCTGATCAATGTTGTCAAAGATACGGGGCATGGTAGATGATCCCTATACCGTTTGCCGCCATTATACTACCCGCGCTATAGGCCGCGCAATCGCCCGTTGTCCCTCTGTCGGGTATAACGCAGAATCGTCGGAGACGTGATATCGTGTGCGTAGGGGCGAAGCAGCGCGTCTGGCGGCGGTCTTGCAACGTGGTGATGTCCACGCGCGGCTTCGCCCGTACAAGGCGAAGCCACGGCCAGTCCTACGGTAGTCAAACGTCGTGAGGCGTGGCCGTGGCTTCGCCCCTACGAATCTGCGTTATACCCCCGCTGTCGCCCTGATTGGGAATTTTCCGCTTAGGTGGTAAACTGGTCATCATTCTCGCCCCGTCACCTGAAAGTGGTATGTCCGATCCCTTACTCGCTTCCCTGAACGACAAACAACAAGAGGCTGTGCAGGCCGGCGATGGGCCTCTGCTCGTGCTGGCCGGGCCCGGCTCCGGCAAGACGCGCGTGCTGACCCACCGCGTGGCGTGGCTGATTGAGCGGCGCCGCGTCCTGCCGTGGAAGATTCTCGCCGTCACGTTCACCAACAAGGCCGCGCGCGAGATGAAGGAACGGCTGGCGCGGATGATTGGCGCAGGGGGCGTGGCCCAACTCACCATCGGCACGTTCCACGCCATCTGCGCGCGCTGGCTGCGGATTGACGGCCAGCACCTCGGCCTCGACCCCCGTTTCGTCATCTACGATTCCGGCGACCAGCAGGCCGCCGTCAAGCAAGCCCTCGCGGAATTGGATCTGGACGAAAAGCGGTTCCGCCCCGGCGCGATGCTCGCCCAAATCTCGAAAGCCAAATCGGAACTGATCGGCCCCAAGGAGTACTCGCGGCAGGCGCAGGACTACCGGCAGGAAGCCGTGGCGCGCATCTACTCCCACTACGCCGCCATCCTGACCCGCGCCAACGCGCTGGACTTCGACGACCTGCTGATGAAGGTGGCGGAGCTGTTCAAAGACTTCCCGGAGATTTTGCGCAAGTATCAGGATAAGTACGAGCATATCCTCGTGGACGAATTTCAGGACACCAACCCCGCGCAATATGCCATCGTCAAGCAGTTGGCTGCCCTGCGCCGCAACATTCTGGTCGTCGGCGACCCCGACCAGAGCATCTACGCCTTCCGCTCCGCGGACATCCGCAACATCCTGAACTTTGAGCACGACTTCCCGCAGGCGCGCACCATCTTGCTGGAGCAGAACTACCGCTCGACGGGCACCATCCTCGACACAGCGCAGGCGGTGATCGCCGCTAACCGCAAGCGCAAGAAGAAGAAGCTCTGGACGGAAAACGACGCCGGCCTTCCGGCCACCTTGTTTGAAGCGTACAACGAGGACGAGGAGGCCGATTTTGTGGTGAGCGAGATCCAGCGGCTGGGCGCGCGCGGGCTGTTCACGATGGGCCAGTGCGCGGTGATGTACCGCACCAACGCGCAATCGCGCGCGCTGGAAGATGCGTTCGTCAAAAAGAGCCTGCCCTATCGGCTGGTCGGGGCCACGCGCTTCTACGAGCGCAAAGAGGTCAAGGATGTGATGGCCTACCTGCGCGTCATCCACAACCCCGGCGACAGCATCGGCCTCGCGCGCATCGTCGGCGTGCCGCCGCGCGGCATCGGCGCCAAGACGCTGACAACTTTACAGCAGGCCGCAGAGAAGACCGGACGCCCGCTCTATGAAGTCATCCGCGAACGGGCAACGGCGGGCGACGCGCCGCCCCCCAATCATCGCCCCCGCCCGGGGGCCGCTTCAGCGTCGGTCGTGCTGGAGGGCCGCGCCACGCGCGCCCTGGCCGAGTTTGCGCACCTGCTGGCCGAGTTGATGGAGGCGCGCAACCGGCTGAACACCGCCGAGTTGTTTGATCTGCTGATGGAGCGCACGGCGTTCAGCAAATTCCTGCGCGACGGCACGGACGAGGGCGAGGAGCGCTGGGCCAACGTGATGGAACTACGCAATCTGGCCGTCGAGTTCGGCGAACTGCCGCCGCCCGACGGGTTGAGCGCGTTCCTGGAACAGGTCGCGCTCGTCTCGGACATTGACAACTACGACCCCAACGCCGACGCGGCGACCCTGCTCACCCTGCACACGGCCAAGGGGCTGGAGTTTCCGGTCGTGTTTCTGGTCGGGCTGGAAGAGGGCATCGTCCCGCACTCCCGCTCGTTTGAGGACCCCGACGCCATGGAAGAGGAGCGCCGCCTCTTCTATGTCGGCATCACGCGGGCGATGGAGCGGCTCTACCTGATCCGCGCGTTCAAGCGCACGCAATACGGGCGCAGTGAGGCGGGCGAGCCGTCGCGCTTCCTGCGCGATATCCCGCCCCGCCTGTTGAAGAGCCTCGCCGACGGCCCCGCGCAGACGCGCGATGAGCGGCGAGTGACGAGTGACGAAAAACAGCCTGACACCCGTCATCCGTCATCCGCCACCGGTGCGCGCTCGGCGCGCTTGCCCAAGCCGGATCGGAACTTCACGCGCGAAACTTCACGCCGCGAAAGCGCGCGAGAGCGGACGGCTTCACGGCGCGCGAACAGCGCCACCGAATTTCGCGTGGGCGACAAGGTGCGGCATCAGACCTTTGGCGATGGGCTGGTCATTAGCAGTGAAATGCGGGGCGACGACGAAGAGGTTACGGTGATCTTTGCCGGCCAGAAGCCGAAGAAGTTACTGCAGAGTTTCGCGCAGTTGCAGAAGGTTTAGCCCTTCCTTTTGGAAGAGGACATGACCCTGAGGAGATTGCGATGACAGATCAGCCCAAGCCGGAGAGCGGATGGCAAAAGCAGTTCGACGCGGTCCAGAGCCTGATTAGCGGGGAACGCTTTGCCGATCTCCTTGTTACCTCTGCGAGCAAGGAATTCCCCCCGGAAGTGGCGGCGGCCATGTATCCCACCTTACTGCAAAACACGATGGCCGGCGCGATGCTGGCGGCCTGCCTCCAATTGCCGCAGGCCGAGGCCGAAGCCGCGCTGGCCTCGATGGCGCGCCAGATTCGCGCTGCGCGTTTCGACAAGCCGCCGCGCGACATGGAGCGAGAACTCAAAGCGATCTATCGCAAGGCGGTGAAGCTGATACAGGGCGACCTTCCCGCCGATGCCGAACTGCTTCAGTCGGTCTTCGCGCACTACGCGCGCGGCGATTACGACGCGGCCGGAGATGCCAACCTGTTGATGCGCGAAGCGCAGAAACTGGCGGCGGCCCGGCAGAACGCGCGCGCCCTTGAACTGGCCGCCCGCGCGGGCGCGGCGGCCCTGCGCGGGCGGCCGCTGTGGCCGGGCTGGGCCGACGAGGGAACGCATGAGTTCCGGCACTGGGCGCTGGCGCTGACCGGTGTGCTGGAGAGCCACACCGCCAGCGGCCTGCTGCCGCTGGCTGACGTCGCCGCCGAGCGCGCGCGCGCGGACGAGCGCATCGCCCTGCTCACCCCGCCGCGGCCGGTGGAGCCGGATGCCGTGCCGCCGGCTGACCTGCCCGCTGAAGGTCCCCCATCCGAAGCCTTTGTGAAGGAGTGGCTGGAGCTAGCCGGCCGCGATGAGCCGCTGACCGATCAGGAAATCGAAGAGCTGGGCGAGCGCTACGAGCAGTTCGCCGACGCCGCGATGCGCGTGCTGGAGATGTCCGACAGCTTGCCGGATCAGATGCCGGTGGATATGGTTCTGGAGATGTCCGCGGCCACCATTGGCGTTTTGCGCTATACCGACCCCTTCGCGATTGAACTCCTGATCCAGATCATCCGCAACGAGAACGAAACCTCTGGCGACCAGATCGTTCAAGCCGCTGTCTGGGCCTTGCAACAATTGGGAGCGGCGGCGCTGACCCCCGCATTCGACTTTGCGCGCTATTCGAGTCATGACGAGGCGCTGGAGGACATGCTCGCCGTGCTGGGCGTAGTCGGGCGCGGCTCCGCCGAGGTTTTCGATTACCTTGCCACAAAATTTCTGGAGCGTTCGTGGGAGAACGGCAAAATTCGCTACATCGAATCGCTGGGGCTGTTGCATGACGAGCGCGCCGTCCCGATGCTCGCCGACGCCTTGAGCGACCCGGCAATAGACGATGCCAATGCGTGGCAACTGTTGGACGCCCTACAGGAGCTGGGGGCAGAGTTGACGGTGGATAAAGAGAGCCGCGCCGTGCAGATCGCCGGCTACGGCGTGATTGACGATGCGGCGCCGGACGGCTGGATGTCGCGCGCGGAGGAAGAGGCGTTCTACGCGGACACGGACGGCATGGACGGCGACGACGACGATTTATCTGATGACGAGGACGACGATTTATCCGATGATGAGGATGATGACGACAGCGAGTTATCTGATGACGAGGACGAGATAGAATATGACGCGCAGGGCATCGCGCGCTGTCCCCACTGCGGCGCGCGGATGCAGTACATCGGCGGGAAATGGAGCCATCCGCCGATGGACTTCGGCCCGTTGTCGCGCAAGGGAATGGCTCCGCTGATGCCGCCGCCCGCGCCAAAGCCGGTGCGCGTCGAGAAGGTGGGCCGCAACGACCCGTGCCCGTGCGGCAGCGGCAAGAAGTACAAATATTGTCACGGCAAGCCGGGCGCGGAGGAGATCAACTAGGACACGGTTAGCGGTCGAGCAGTTTCGGCGGCGCCAGCCAGACCAGTTCCCCGCGCAGGGCGCCCGGCGCATTGATATCCACCCGCGCCAGACCCGCCTTCGCCATCCGCACCGCGCCGCCGGTCAGCGCGCCGATCACACGGCTGAAGTCGGGCTCGTGGCCGACGAGCATCAGGTTCAACCCCGCATAGCGCCGCAGGAGCGCGGCGAGTTGCTCGGCGTCGAAGCCGGGCGCGAGCGCGCCTTCCATCGTCACCGTCAGCTTCAACGGCCCGGCGGCGATCTCGGCAGTCTGATAGGCGCGCGGCAGGGGACTGCTAAGGATGACATCCGGCTTCACCTTCAAGGCGGCCAGCGACCTCGCCACGCGCCGCATCTGCTTCTGGCCGCGGTCGTTCAAGGGACGTTCGTCGTCGGGGCGGGCCCAAGCGGGCCAATCGGCTTGCCCATGCCGCAGGAAGTAGAGTTTCATCAGAAGGAGAAGAAGCGCGGCAGACCCGGCACCTGATAGCTGAAGGCGTAGACCCAGAACGCCGCGACGACCAGCAGGAGCGCCGTCCCGATGACCAGCAGCATCCGCGCTCCGGCGTCGTCCAACTCGCTGGCCTCGCCGCGCCGCCCCACGCCCATATAAACTGCGAGGGGATGTCGGGGCGAAAGATGCTGATGGTGGCTTGCACCGACGAGCCGAGGCCGAAGATCAGCGCGCCCACGAACGCGCCCAGCGGCGCCCAGTTGCCGAAGATCATCGCCGCCAGCCCGATGAAGCCCAGGCCGTTGGTCATCAGCGGGTTGAACACATCCACCGCCTCCAGCGTGAACCACGCGCCCGCCAGCCCGGCGATCAACCCGCCGGCGACGACGTTGATGTAGCGCGTGCGGATGACGTTGATGCCGAGCGTGTCGGCGGCGCGCGGGTGCTCGCCCACCGCGCGCGTGCGCAGGCCCCACTGCGTCTGGAACAACATCACGTGCAGGCAGACCGTCAGCAGGAGCATCAGATAGACAATCGGCTTCTGCCCCTCGAAGAAGATCGCGCCGACGACCGGTATCTGCGAGAGCAAGGGCATATCAAAGGGCGGGAAGGTGCCGGGGCCGGTCGGCACGTTCTCGGCCAGATACTGGCGGTAGACGTAGCCGGTCAGCCCGACGGCGAGGATGTTGACGACCGTGCCGCTGATGATCTGGTCGGTCTTGAAGCGAATGGAGGCGATAGCGTGCAGCCACGCCATCGCGCCGCCGGCCAGCACCGCGCAGACCAGCCCGGCCAGCCGCGCGTTGGTGCCCGCGCTCGCGGGGTCCATGCCGCCGTTCTTGAGGGCGATGAACGCGTAGATGTCCACCAGATAGCCGACCATCGCGCCCATCAGCATCATGCCCTCGATGCCGATGTTGATGACCCCGGCGCGCTCGCACATGATACCGGCGTAGGCGGCCAGCGCGATGGGCGCGGCGGAGCGCGCCGTCTGGTTGAGCGTGCCGATCACACAGCGCGCGTCGCACTGCCCGCC